>JAYWAQ010000538.1:0-10815 GCA_043782305.1 Burkholderiales bacterium | reverse complement strand
ATGGCAACACCAGCGCCTTGATTCCACTCCAGGTCAGGAGTCCCGTGCTCCACCAGCCGAGTTGCGTGACGTCCCCGCGCGAATAGGAGGGCAACACTTGCAACGTGACCGCGAAGACGAGAATCAGCAATATACCGATGAGGAACGTCGGCAAGCTCACGCCGATGAGCGACACCGCCAGCAGAAATTGCGAGAACACGCCGTTGCGTCGAAGCGCTGTGTAAACCCCCAAAACAACGCCACCCACGAGAGCGAGGATTGCCGCGCAAAACGCGAGTTCTAGCGTCGCCGGCAATCGCTCTTTAATCAACGTTGAAACCGGTCGCGCCTGGCGCAGCGACAGCCCAAATTCACCTCGCGCAGCGTTACCCACAAACGCGCCAAACTGAACGTAAAACGGCTTGTCCAAACCCAATGATTCGCGCAGCTCAACCTTCTGCTCAGGCGTCGCGTCCTGCCCGAGCATCATGTTGATCGGGTCGCCGACGTAGTTGAATAAGGAGAACGCAATAAAGGCGACCACCAACATGACAAGAGCGGCCTGAAACAGTCTTCTTAGTACAAACGCGAGCATGTGGGGGGCGTCAATCTGGAAGCGCTAATAGTACCCCTGTTGACCGGCGCGCAAGTCTTGTCGATTCATTGCGAGCAGGCTACCTGTGGGAGCGGTTTTACCGCGACGGCATCAATACGCAGCGCCATCGCGGTAGAACCGCTCCCACAATATGAGCGCCCTGTCGTACCCTACGCTTTGGCTCGCGCAGCCTGCGTCGCGTAGAGGCAAACGGCCGTAGCCACCGACACATTCAGACTCTCCACCGCGCCGACCATCGGGATCGCCACCAGCGCATCACACCGCTCCCGCGTGAGCCTGCGCAGGCCCTTGCCCTCATTGCCCAGCACCCACGCCAGCGGGCCTGTGAGCTTCGTATTGAACAGCGTCGCTTCGGTCTCCATCTCGGCACCGAGCACCCACACGCCCGCCGCCTGCAAAGTTTCGATACACTGCACCAAATTACTGACCTGACAAACTGGCGTGGTCTCGGTGGCGCCGCTGGCGGCCTTGAGCGCCACGGCGGATAGCGGGGCGGAGCCATGCTTGGGGATGATCACGGCGTCCGCGCCAAACGCGTCGGCGCTTCGGATACAAGCCCCCAAATTGTGCGGGTCCTGAATCTGGTCGAGCAGCAAAAATAGGGGTGGCACTGATTTCTTGAGACTTGCAGCCAGCACCGCATCGAAGTCAGCGCCCACCGAGCCATCGGCAAGCACCTCGACCAGAGCGACGACGCCCTGATGTTGATCAGACTGCGCCAACGCGGTCAGACGTCCGGCATCGACGGTCTGAACCTCGATGTCGAGTGTCGCTGCCAGCGCGTGCAGCTCCCCAATTCGCTCGTCGCGTCGGGCTTCCCACACGAATAATTCGACCACCGATTCGGGTCGACGCTGCAAGCGCGCGGTGACAGCATGAAAGCCCATGATGCGAGCAAGCTTCATCGCCACAACACCGAATGAAAGAAATTTTTAGCCATGGCATAATTATGGGCTACGCAGCGCAGGCTGATCGTGGAAGTGTGACGGGACGAAGCAATCTCCTCCCGAATGTCATGCAAGTGCCGGTGTAGCTCAGTTGGTAGAGCAGCTCATTCGTAATGAGAAGGTCGGGTGTTCGATTCATCTCTCCGGCACCAATCGCGCCCTTAGGCGCGATTGGGTCAAATATGAGCCAACCAAAGGCTCGATACCTCCTGCCTTCCCCCAAGCAGAACCAAAGACGCAGACTGCGATTGGGTCAAATATGAGCCAGTCAGGATTCAATACCTCCTGCCGTCTCCGAAGCAGAACTTCCTGTAGCGATGCCAGAACCGCGAAATGCTCACGCTCGCCGCAGCAATCCCATCAGCCAAGTTCCGCATCCCGCAACCCCGTTCCATCGAAGCGGACGATTAGATAAACTGCACTTCCCTTCCCTTCGCTGATCGATTCCATGCCTGCACGCGTTGCTTCTCTTGCCGAGCCCGGCACATCGGCCACACGACGCGCCAAGGCCATTGCGGGAGGCGCGAGCGGCAGCGGCGGCGTGCAGAGCCTTACGCGTGGCCTGACTTTGCTGGAAAAACTGGCTGAGTCGGAAGGTGGCATTACGCTCACCGAAATTTCCAGCCGGGCTGACCTGCCGCCGTCCACCGCACATCGTTTGCTTAACACGCTCGCCGACATGGGCTTCGTGACTCAGGCCAAGGACTCGGGGCTTTGGTACGTGGGTTTGAAGACTTATCGCGTGGGATGTGCCTTCGTTTCCAATCGCGATTTTGTCGGCGAAAGCCATGCTTATTTGAGGAGGCTCATGGAGGCTTCGGGGGAGACGGCGAATCTCTCCATCCTCGACGGCACCTATGCGTGCTTCATCGGCCAGGTGCAGTGCCATGAGGTCATGCGTATGCTGGTGCGGCTGGGCTCGCGCATTCCGGCGCACGCCAGTGGCTCGGGCAAGGCGATGCTCTCGGCGCTGCCCGAGGATGAGTTGGCCATCGTGCTGCGTGACTCCGATTTGGTGCAGCTCACCACAAAAACGATCACCGATCCGCAAAAACTGCGGGCGCAATTCGCGACCATTCGGGCGCGTGGCTACAGCTACGACGATGAAGAAAACGCGATGGGCCTGCGCTGTGTGGCCGCGCCGATCTACGACGAGTTCGCTGAGCCGATTGGTGCGATTTCGCTCGCGGGGCCGATTGCACGGTTGACTGACGAGCGCATTTTGAAACTTGGCCCGCTTGTTGCTCATACCGGGCGAGAGATCACCGAAAAACTCGGTGGTGTGGTGCCGGTTTCGGTTTAGGTTTGCCGCTTATTCGAGGTTGCTGCTGGGTAACAACTTAATGCTGCAATGGCGTTCTTACGAGGGCTTAATGCCGTTTTTTGTTATAGTCGAGTTTCTGCATAAATCGGAACCTAGCCCCATCAGAGCGTCATTTCAGGATAAAGTTGTTGATGCTTCAATGTGGTCCAATCGCCAAAAAATTCATACGGGTAGCCCACCATGACGCGCACGAACATTGTTGCTACCATCGTTGCACGACCAAAAAATCCGAAGCCGTTCGCAAAGCAGCCGCTTCCAATACAAAACACTGATCGAAGGACACACATATGAATGAACAGAATATTCGCGGTCTGATTGAGGACGTGCGTAAGGGCAAACTGGCACGTCGCGACTTCATGGTCAAACTGGTGAGCCTGGGTGTTACCGCGCCGATGGCCGGGCACCTGCTGTTAAACGCTGGCATTGCGCAGGCGCAAACACCGTCGACCTACAAGCCAACCAAACGCGGCGGTGGCGGCGCGCTCAAAGTGCTCTGGTGGCAGGGCGCAACGCTACTGAACCCGCATTTCGCAACGGGCACCAAAGATCAGGACGGCTCGCGGATTTTTTACGAACCGCTCGCAAGCTGGGACAAGGACGGCAATCTGGTGGCGAACCTGGCCGCTGAAATTCCGTCTGCCACGAACGGCGGACTATCAAAGGACGGCAAGACTGTTGTCTGGAAACTGAAGCGCGGCGTAACCTGGCACGACGGCAAGCCGTTCACCTCAGCCGACGTCGTTTTCAACTGGGAATACGCGTCCGACCCAACGACCTCGGCAGTGACCATCGGTTCATACAAGGAAATGAAGGTCGAGGCGATCGACAGCCACACGATCAAGATCACTTTCAACAAAGTCACACCGTTCTGGGCGACACCGTTCGTTGGCGTGCAGGGCATGATCATTCCGAAGCATTTGTTTGAGGCGTACAAAGGCGCGAAGTCACGTGAAGCACCGAACAATCTCAAACCGGTCGGCACGGGCGCCTACAAATTCACCGATTTCACGCCGGGCGACATGGTTCGCGGCGCAATCAATACGAACTACCATCAGGCCAACAAGCCGTTCTTCGATTCGATTGAAATGAAAGGCGGCGGCGACGCCGTATCGGCCGCGCGTGCCGTGCTGCAGACGGGCGAATACGACTTCGCATGGAACCTGCAGGTCGAAGACGAAATCCTGGTGAAACTTGAGGCCGGTGGAAAAGGCAAAGTCGTCATCATTCCGAGCGGTGACATCGAGTTCATTCAATGCAATTTCACCGACCCGGCTGTCGAGGTCGACGGCGAGCGCTCAAGCATCAAGACCAAGCATCCCATCCTGACCGATCCCGCGGTGCGCCAGGCCCTGTCGTTGCTGGTTGATCGTGCCTCGATTCAGCAATTCATTTACGGTCGCGCCGGTGTTGGAACCGCAGACTTCATCAACAATCCGCCGCGTTATCGCTCCACGGCCAACAAGCCCGAATTCAACATCGACAAGGCTAATGGGATTCTGGAAGCGGCTGGCTGGAAAAAAGGCAGTGACGGCGTTCGCGAAAAAGGCGGCAAAAAGCTCAAGCTTTTGTATCAAACGTCGGTCAACCAACCGCGTCAAAAGACGCAGGCAATTGTGAAGCAAGCTTGCCAAAAGGCGGGCATTGATATCGAGTTGAAAGCGGTGACCGGCGCGGTGTTCTTCTCGTCTGACGTGGCGAACCCCGACACGTACACCAAGCTCTACTCGGACTTGCAAATGTTCACCACGACGATGAACGCGCCCGATCCGGAAATATTCATGAACCAGTATTGCTCATGGGAGTTTGCGACCAAGGCCAACAAGTGGCAGGGCCGCAATGCGACGCGTTGGTCCAATCCCGAGTACGACAAGGCGTTTCGCGCTGCCGAAGGCGAGCTTGATCCGATAAAGCGCGCTGCGCTTTTCATCAAGATGAACGACATGGTCGTTCAGGATCACGCAGTCATTCCTGTCGTTTCACGTCCGCGCGCCCGTGGCGCCAACTTGAAGCTCAAGTTCTCCGAGAGCGGCTGGGACAGTGACTTTTGGGCCTTGCAGGACTGGTATCGCGAAGCGTAGTCTGAGGTAGCGCGTGATGACGCTATCGGGGACGTATATCCTGAGGCGAGTGCTGATTGCCCTGCCCAGCTTGCTGGGCATCAGCGTCGTGCTGTTCACCGTACTGGCGTTGGCCCCCGGCGATCCGTTCGGTGACATCGTATCGAACCCGAACATCCCGGCCGAAGTAGCAGCGAACCTGCGAAAAAAGTTCGGGATGGACGACCCGGTGATGGTTCGTTATTTCCGCTGGTTGCTGGCCATGCTGCAAGGGGACTGGGGCTTCTCGTTCGCCAGCCGTATCGATGTAGACACACTGATCCTGCAGCGCTTGCCGACCACTTTGCTGGTGGTTGGATCGTCGCAAATTCTGGCGTTGCTGATCGCTCTGCCCGTTGGGGTTTATGCCGCAACGCGGCCGTATTCGTTGTTTGATCAGATCGCGAACACGCTGACTTTCATCGGCTTTTCACTGCCCACATTCTTCACCGGCCTCATGTTGATTTTGGTGTTTTCCATTCAGCTCGACTGGTTACCCTTTGTATATCGCGCTGACATTACTTCGACCGGCTGGCATTTTTACTGGGATCATTTCAAGCAGACGATCATGCCGGTCATGGTGCTCGCTTTGTTTCAGGCAGCGTCGTGGACGCGCTACGTGCGCTCGGCCGCGCTGGACGTTGTGAAGCTGGACTATGTGACGACGGCGCGCTCAAAGGGTCTCAAAGAAAGC
Source organism: Burkholderiales bacterium (assembly GCA_043782305.1). Classification (GTDB taxonomy): domain Bacteria; phylum Pseudomonadota; class Gammaproteobacteria; order Burkholderiales; family Casimicrobiaceae; genus Casimicrobium. The sequence continues at coordinate 5,159 of JAYWAQ010000538.1, read as the reverse complement.
GTGGTGGTGCTCAAGCACGTCGTTCGCAACGCAATGATTCCCGTCGTGACATTGGTCGCGCTGCAAATCCCTGCGATCTTTGGCGGAGCCATCGTTACCGAACAAATTTTCCGCGTGCCGGGGATTGGATCGCTGCTGATAAGCGCGATTCTTGCGAACGACACGCCCGTCATCATGGCGGTCACGTTCGTGTTCTCGTGCCTCGTGATTTTCTTCAATCTGCTCGCGGATATTTTGTACGCGTGGCTTGATCCGCGCATCGCGTTGAGCTAGCGGCATGACGGCAACCCTTTCTCCCGTCGGTGCTGAAGCTCCTCTCGAAGCGGTTCGCACAAAGCCGATCTCGCTCGCACAGGATATCTGGCGTCGCTTCAAGCGCCATCGCCTGGCTGTGCTGGGCATGGTCATCCTGGTCGTCATCGTCGTCGGCGTGATCATCGGCCCCTGGCTGTGGACGGTTCCGATCAACGAAATCGACTTCGGCGCGCGCCTCAAACCGCCGTCAATGAAGCACCCATTCGGCACCGATGATCTCGGGCAGGATTTGCTGGCACGCATGCTCTACGGCGGTCGCATTTCCATGGCGGTCGGACTCGCGGCGATGCTCATCGCCATCGTTGTCGGCACCATCGTTGGCGCGATTGCGGGCATGTCGCGCGGCATCGTTGATACCGTGCTCATGTGGATAACCGACCTCTTCCTCTCATTACCGCAACTGCCGCTATTGCTGCTGATCATCTACCTCTTCCGCGATTCGTTGAAGAAAATCGTGGGGCCGGAAGTGGGCGTGTTTGTGATGGTCGTTATCGTAATTGGCGGATTCCGGTGGATGCCGGTAGCGCGGCTCGTACGAGCGCAATTTTTGTCGTTGCGCGAGAAGGAATTTGTCGAGGCCGCGCGTGCGCTGGGGGCAAGTCGTACTCGACAAGTCGTTCGTCACATACTGCCCAACGCGCTCGGCCCCGTGATCGTCGCGGGCACGAATGACGTCGCCGCCGCCATCATCGCAGAGTCCACGCTGTCGTTTCTCGGACTCGGTTTTCCGCCGGACATTCCGACGTGGGGGCGCATGTTGTTTGACGCAAAAGAGTATCTTGATATCGCACCGTATTGGGCTTTATTCCCAGGTATGTTGATCTTTTTAACGGTTCTTTCTATTAGCTACGTCGGCGACGGCCTGCGCGACGCGCTGGATCCGCGAGGGGTGTTGGGATGAGCACAATAGCCAGAGAGCGCATGCTCGAAATCAAGGATCTCAAGGTGCATTTCGACACCGAGGACGGTGTGTTGCACGCGGTCGACGGGGTGAGCTTCGGCATCGATGCGGGCGAAACGCTCGGCGTCGTCGGTGAATCCGGCTGCGGGAAAAGCGTCACGGCGAAGACGATCACGCGTCTGCTCGACATGCCGCCAGGACGCATCGTCGGCGGCGAGATTCGCTGGAAAGGTAACGATCTGGTCAAGGCCAGCGACGAGGCCATTCGCGCGCTGCGTGCCCGTGAAATTGCGATGATTTTTCAGGAGCCGATGACTTCACTCAATCCGGTTTACACCGTGGGCGAACAGATTGCTGAGGTCGTGCGCCTGCATGACAAGTCCGGCCGTCGTGCCGCGATGGAGCGCGCGACCGAGATGCTGCGCCTCGTCAATATCCCGAATCCCGCCAAGCGCATAAATGATTATCCGCACCAGTTTTCCGGTGGCATGCGCCAGCGCGTCATGATCGCGATGGCCCTGTCCTGCAATCCAAAGTTGCTGATCGCTGACGAGCCCACTACTGCACTTGATGTCACCATTCAGGCGCAAATTCTTGATCTGATGAATGAGCTGAAAGAGAAGCTCGGCATGTCCATCATGCTCATCACCCATGCGATGGGCGTGGTCGCTGAGACCGCGCAGCGCGTGGTCGTGATGTATGCCGGCAAAGTCATCGAAGAAGCGAATGTCGTGGATTTGTTCCGCACACCGCTGCATCCTTACACGCAGGGCCTTATTCGCTCGATCCCGCGCATGGACCTCGCGGCGACGCACAAACAACGGCTGGAAGCCATTGGTGGTTCAGTACCCAAACTCATCAATCCTGCGCCGGGATGCCGCTTTGCGTCGCGCTGCGCGTATGTTCGCGCCGAGTGCAAAGCGGCCACACCACCGCTCGTCGAAGTCAGCACCGGCCACAAGGTCGCCTGCGTGTTGCACGCAGCATGAAAGACGCCGCCATGTCCGAGCCGCTGCTGCGCGTAAAAAATCTGGTCAAACACTTCCCGGTCAAGGGCGGATTGTGGGGTCGGAAGGTCGATAAAGTTCACGCGGTGGACGGCGTGAGTTTTGATCTTGCAAAAGGCGAAACACTCGGTGTGGTCGGCGAGTCCGGATGCGGCAAATCAACGACCGGACGCTGCATTCTGCGCTTGATTGAACCGACCTCGGGCGAGGTCTGGTTCGAAGGAAAAAACGTTACGGAAATGGATCGCGAAGGTCTGCGTGCAACGAGCCGCGACATGCAGATCATCTTTCAGGATCCTTACGCGTCACTCAAGCCGCGCATGACAGTGGGCGCGATCATCGGCGAGCCTTTGACCATTCACAAGCTCACGAAGTCGTCCGCCGAGTATCAGGATCGCATTGTCGAATTGCTGGAGACCGTGGGCCTAAATGCCGATCATCTGCGTCGCTATCCGCATGAATTTTCGGGCGGTCAACGCCAGCGCATCGGCATCGCGCGCGCGCTCGCGGTCAAGCCCAAACTCATCGTCTGCGACGAGCCCGTCTCCGCGCTCGATGTGTCGATTCAGGCGCAAGTCATCAACCTTCTGGAAGACCTGCAAGAGAAATTTGACCTCACGTATCTCTTCATCGCGCACGATCTGTCGGTGGTGGAACACATCAGTGATCGCGTCGCGGTGATGTACCTTGGCCGCGTCGTTGAAATCGCCCCCGCGCGTGAGCTCTACACCACGCCGAAGCACCCCTACACCGAAGCGCTGCTTTCGGCCGTACCGATCCCGGAACCGGGCCTCAAGCGAACGCGAATTCGTTTGGTAGGCGACGTGCCCAACCCAATCAATCCACCGACAGGTTGCCACTTTCATCCGCGCTGTCCGAAGGCGTTTGACCGCTGCAAGGTGGAATCACCCGCGCTCAAGCAGGCGACAGATGGCCATTGGGCGGCGTGTCATTTGAATGATGTGGCCGCGTAGGGCGCAATGTCACAGCAACCAAATTGACACAAGTCGCGACCATAAGAGCGATTTGGTCATTGTCAAGGCAGTCTAGGTCGCAACACATTGCCGACGAAACAACTACGGCCAGCGTCTCCTGGAGAAGCGACCGGCTGTTGTAGCCTGGTACAAGTTCATAGATAGCGTCTATCGGATTTCCAGGCCAATGCCGCGGTATCCGATGAAGTTGCAGACCCGGTCAAACATCGGCTCGCCGCTAAATCCGCGCTTCCCCCGACAACCGAATCGACCGTAAGACATATTTGAACGCCGGTGGCCCGATACGACCGCCGTCGACTCGCAACAGCTAGGGGTGACTTCGGAAAGTCGCCGGCTACCGTGTCACACAGGGATGACATTTTTTTCATGTTGATTGCGCATAACAGTGCGGTAGCGAACAGACGCAAGCGGCGGCCAAGAATAAAACCAATAATCAACGATCTGGGCGCCTGCGGTTACAGGCGCACTTCGCAAATTGGAGGAAATCGACATGAAGCCTCACACACACCCACCGCTAGTCTCATCGGACGACAGGGTCACCTCATGACAGATACCGTCATAAAAATCCGTCTTGGGCAAGCACCAGCTGCGCTAGCGCGCGCTGAGTTCAGCGAACGGTTTCGCGCATCGTTTTTCGATCCTGCTTTTCGTGTCGAGCTCGACGCCATTGCTCGACTGGAAGACATTGCATGGCAAGCGTATACCGAGGGTCGCAAGGCACCGGTTACCAAGAAGGCGGGGGCGGGATTTGCTGATCCGGATTACGATATTTCTACCGAGTGGCTTGCTACCAAAAAGAACATAGACGCTGCACAAAAGCAGCAATCGGACAAGGCCAGTCGCTCTCGCGTGCTTTTGATCTGCGGCTCGGCGAGAAACGATGGCACCTGCCCGGGCGAGATGTCGAAAAGCTTCCGGTTACTCGGTTTCGCCAAGGAGGTTTTGCAGCAGGCAGACATCGAGGTTGACGTGCTGGATTTGAGTTTGCTCACGTCGGAATATGGTCGCACTATTCACCCGTGCAAAGGTTGCGTGTCAACCGCGATGCCGCTCTGTCATTGGCCCTGCAGTTGCTACCCCAACCACGGTATGAACCAGACCAACGACTGGATGTCCGAAATTTATGTGCGCTGGACTGCGGCCCACGCTGTGATCATTGTCACGCCAGTGTATTGGTATCAGAGCCCCAGTCCGTTAAAGCTAATGATTGATCGTCTGGTTTGCGCCGACGGCGGCAACGCCGATCCAACCTCGACCTCAGGCAAGAACGCGGACAAGGCCAAGGCGCTTGAGATGGCGGGGTGGGCGTATCCGCAACATCTCGCAGGACGTGTTTACGGCCTGATTGTGCATGGCGATGTCGCGGGCATCGAGGGCTCTCGCCGAGGACTCTCCGACTGGCTCGACTGGATGGGGTTCATCGACGCAGGGGCGCAGGCGCGCCTTGATCGATACATTGGGTACTTCGCGCCCTATGCGACCAGCCACGATACGCTCGATGCGGATGCGCCCATGCAGGAAGAGGCACGCAATGTAGGACGCGCCGTAGCCAAGGCGGTGGCGGAACTTCGCGCGGGTCGTCTTCAGGCCGTGAAGCCGAAACTTGAACGACCGAGACCGAAGTAAATTTTGGAGGCACAGCAATATCGCCACGACTGGACCGCCGACGTTTTATAACCGGGAAACTCCTCCGTTTGTTGACGGCGGCTATGAAGCGATGGACTGTCGAAAGCGTGTCGGAGAGCAACTACACCGCACGGTGATTTCGTCTGATTGCTAGTCTCGTGTCGTTGCGACAGCATCGTCGCAATTTGTCGCCGCACTTGGAGAGCGATTGGAAAGTTGAGGCTTGGCGACTGTGTTTGGAATCGATTTGATAGACGCGTTACAGTGGCCCGCCATGCTGGTAACGGTGCTGGCGTCATGGTTGGTTGCGTCCGC
>JAYWAQ010000537.1:0-3927 GCA_043782305.1 Burkholderiales bacterium | reverse complement strand
CCGGCACGCGGCCTGATCGGTTTCCAGAATGAATTCATGAACCTGACGCGCGGCACTGGCCTGATTAGCCACATTTTTGACGGCTACGCACCGCATCGCGGCGACATGCCGGGCCGTCGCAACGGCGTGCTGATTTCGCAGGACGACGGCAATGCCGTCGGCTTCTCTCTGTTCACGTTGCAGGATCGCGGTCGCCTATTCGTTGCTCCCGGCGACATCGTGTACGAAGGCATGCTGGTCGGCATCCACAGCCGCGACAACGACTTGGTGGTCAACCCGATCAAAGAGAAAAAGCTCACCAACGTGCGCTCGTCCGGCAAAGACGAAAACATCCTTCTCACGCCTCCGGTCAAACTCACGATTGAATACGCCGTCGAATTCATCGAAGACGACGAAATGGTCGAAATCACCCCGAAATCGATCCGCCTGCGCAAGCGCTACCTGAAAGAGCATGAGCGCAAGTCGTCGATGCGTCGGGCGGAAGCGGCGGCGGTGGCGGCTTAACACGCGCACAAACGATCCAATTCTGGAACTTTGGACGTAGTGGGCGTATCCTACGCCCATGCAAACCCTGCGCCGCTTTCGTAAGCTGATCGCATTGGTGGCCTTGATCTGGCTGCCGATGACGGTGTTTGCGCAGGTGTGTGCGACGCAGTGCCTGCTCGCGTCGATGCAGTCGAGTGGTGTGTTCTCGCATACGGTGGACAGTCAATCCGCGCAGCAGGCGACTACTTCGAATGCTGCGGTTTCTGGCCACGCCGCGTCCAGTTTTGCCGCCGATTCCGATGATCACGACTGTGACATGAAGGCTGTCTGCGCATTCGCGGCATTGATTCCGTTGATGAGCACGCAGGCCGATCTGGGCGTTTCTGTGATCCGAAACGCCGTCCCTACGGCGAGTGTCCTCTTCGCGTCTTATCGTTCGATAGCCGACACGCCCCCGCCTCGCACCTCGCTGTAGTCACCCCGTCGAGATGGCCAAAGCCTTCTCGTGTGATTCACTGTTTGTGAGGTTCTATGAAGTCAATTCATTTACATGCGTGCGTGCGCACGCTCGTAGCTGCTGCCATTGCGTCGGCCGCAACGTTCAACGCGCATGCGGGATTTTTCATCCCGAAAGATACGACGATGGTGATGGGCACGATCTCGCCCACCGAATCGATGACCGAAACGGCGTACGGCATCACGCGCGACACCAGCGTCGCCCTTGGCGTCAGCACCATGACCAACGCGGCGCGTAGCTACCGCTGGCAGATGGTGCACGCGCAGGCGACCAAGCTTGTCGGACGGCTGTCCAGCGAGGATGGCATCGGCAATGCTTATGTCTTCGCCGGGCCGCTGGCCGCGCGCGCCGTGGAAGCGCGAGGCTATGGTCGCGATTTTGACGGTACCCGGTATGGCGTTCACGCTGGCGTCTGGCTCGACTATGAAACGCGGCGCTACTACGGGCGCGCATCGTGGCATGGCTACAAGACCTACGCCTTCGCGTGGAATGAGACTGTCGCGCAAGCGATGGTTGCGCCGTATCTGGCCGATTATGAAGACGTTGCGACCTTCGTTGGCGTGCAGGCGAAGCGCCGTACCAACGAGTCGCAGACCGAGGTCACGCCCTACCTTCGTCTGTTCAAAAAGACCTGGTGGATCGACGCCGGCATGAGCGTGAATCGCGCGCATCGCCGTGACGTGTTCATCAATTTAATGCATACTTTTTAATCTCAGGAGTTCACCATGAAACGCTACACATTGATTGTTGTTGCACTGGCTACGGTTATGGCGTCGCAAATCAGTTTTGCTGATACCGTAAAAATCAAGGTCGATGGCATGGTCTGCGGCTTTTGCGCCGCGTCCATCGAGAAGAAAATGCGCGCTGAAAAGGCGACCGCAGATGTCTTCGTGAGCCTCGCCAACAAGATCGTCGCAGTGTCGGAAAAGCCGGGGCAAAAGCTCGATGAGGCCAAACTCAAAGCGGGCATCGCTGACGCCGGCTACGAGGTAAAAGCGATTGAACGCGTCGCCGCCTCGATCGCCGATATTCGTGCCGAAACAAAAGTGAAAAAATCGTGATGGAGGCGACTCGTTGGGCGAATCGGGAAGCGCTGCGCGAGCAGCGCCTCGGTACTGGCTTCACATGGCTGACGATCTTTACGAGCGCGAGCACGCTCCTTTGTTGCGCGCTACCAGCCCTGCTGGTGGCGCTCGGCGCAGGCGCGGCGCTCGCCTCGTTCGTGGGCGTGTTTCCCCAGATTGTCTGGGTATCAGAGAACAAGACGCTCGTTTTCGTGGCGGCAGGCGTCATGCTCGCTGTCGCGGGTTGCCTGCAGTACCGGGCGCGGTTTCTGCCGTGTCCGGCTGATCCTGCGCTGGCTGCGGCGTGTGCGCGACAACGACGGGTATCAAACGTCATTTGTTTCGCGTCGCTTACGCTGTACGTCATCGGTGTTGGCTTCGCGGTCGTCGGCCCGTACCTTGCCGAGTGAAAAATGGCGGACGTCGTACTCGAATCGGTGTTGACGTGTCCGTCATGCGGAGCGAGTATCACCGAGCAGATGCCGACCGACGCGTGTCAGTTTTTCTGGGAATGTCCACGTTGTAAAAACGTGGCGTCTCCGAAACCGGACGACTGCTGCGTGTTCTGTAGCTACGGCACGATGAAGTGCCCACCGATTCAGGCGGGCACGGATTGCTGCCACTAAACTAGCAGGATGACGTCCGCTTCGACCCGGCCAAAGATTTTGATCATTGGCGATGCTGTGGCTCCCACCGGTTTTGCCCGTGTGATCCGCAGCATTTTTGGACGCTTGACTGGGCACTATGAGTTGCACCAGTTGGCAACGCGCTATGACGGCGAAGCGCACGACTGGCCGTGGACGCTGCATCGGGCTTCACGCGGTAACAGCGCGTACGGATACGATCAGATTGCGCCATTGATCGACGAGCTGCGACCGGAACTTATTTTCCTGCTCTACGATATTGCGTTTCAGGCACCTTATCTTTCGCATATTCGTGCGGCGACATGGCGGCCCAAAGTCGTGATGTATACGCCTGTTGAAGCGGGACCGATTGCGCCCGAGCTGCTTGAACGATTGAGTGGCTTGTCACGCTACGTGATGTACACCGGGTATGGGCGTGACGTGATTGAAAATTCGCTAACGCAGCTTCGTGAACGCAACCCGGAATTCAAATTTCCGACGCTGGAAGTGATTCCGCATGGCACCGACAGTGGCCGCTTTTTTCCGATCAACGCCGTTGATGAATCGGCAGTGGAGCGGACCGGCGCCGACGCAGACAAGGCGCGCCGGAAGGCCGCGCGACTGCACCTGAAGATCGATGATCCGGATCATCCCGACACTTTCATCGTACTCAACGCCAACCGCAACATGCCTCGCAAGCGTATTGACCTCACGATGCAGGGCTTCGCGCTGTTCGCCCGCGACAAGCCGCCGAATGTGAAGCTCTATCTGCACATGGCGACCGAAGACAGCGGCTGGAACGTGCTGATTCTGGCGAAGCGCTATGGCATTTACGACCGGCTGATCATGACGCGCGCCGACAACGTGCGGCCGCAGTTGTCCGATGCCGAGTTGAACTGGATCTACAACGCGTGCGACGTTGGCATCACGACGACAACGGGCGAAGGCTGGGGCATGGTGAGCTTTGAGCATGCGGCGACGCGAGCGGCGCAGATAGTGCCGCGCCATACGTCGCTTGCGGAACTGTGGGCCGGATCAGCTGAATTTATTGAGCCCGTAGCAACGACCACCTGGCCCGGAAATCTGACGGAAGGCCATATTGTTTCGGTCGAAGGTGTCGCTGCTGCGCTGCAGCGGGTCTACGAAGACCCAGACCATCGCTATGCGCTCGCAGACAAGGCGTATGCCAACGCGAATCACCCCGACTACGGCTGGGATGCCATTTCCATGCGCTGGA
>JAYWAQ010000536.1:0-3932 GCA_043782305.1 Burkholderiales bacterium | reverse complement strand
CTTTTAGCAGACAAAGTTCATGCAATCGGTACCAACGTTCGAATCGATGCTCATCAATTCCGGGATCAACGTGCTGAATTACCGCCTCGACATTAGCAAGGATGAGCAAATTCTCCGCCTCGCCGCTCGCCAAAATAGTCCACTTAAAAAATGGAAGTCGAGTCCAATTGAGAGCATACTGACGTGCCATGCCCGCTCGGAGTTGTGGCCATTCCTGGCTTGGTAGCGTCTAAGAGATACTTATTCAATTCAGCCTGGAAAATTGTGTCAACTCCATTGTCCCAACCGTCGACAGGTCCCGCGCCTGCGGTTGCCACGGAAGCAGCGGTCGGCGCCTTCTGGACTAAGTCTCGGGAGACGCTGTTTGCTGAGCTGCACTGCGGAATCGGTGGCTTGCGCTCGACGGATGCAGCGAGTCGGCGAAGTAGCTATGGCCCCAATAGCGACATAGCCGCGCGGACCGACAGTGTTGCTCGTGCATTGTTGCGGCGATTGCTGGAGCCTCTGTCCCTGATCCTGCTGGCCGCAGGCGCGGTCTCGATCATCACAGGCGATGCTATCGGTGGGTCGATCATTGTGGCAATACTCGCTATCTCAATTGGACTGGATACGGTTCAGGAGGGACGGGCCGTTCGTGCCGCCGAAGTGTTGCGGCAGTCGGTGGCGCTGAAGGCGGAGGTCAAGCGTGATGGCCAATTCGTTGAGGTCGAGGTTGATCAGATTGTTCCCGGCGACATATTGCGCGTTCGAGCTGGGGATATCATCGCCGCAGACGCGTTGATTCTTGAAAGCACGGGTTTCACGGCGGGCGAGGCTGCGCTGACGGGCGAGCCGTATCCGGTGGAGAAGCGTCCCGGCGAAGTGTCTGGCACCAGTGCCGGTGACGCTTCAAATGCGTTGTTTCGCGGGTCGGTGGCGCAGACGGGTGAGGCCATCGCACTGGTAGTCGGTACAGGTCGAAATACGGTTTTCGGCGCTGCGGCGTCAGCGCTGGCGCAAGCGTCGGCACTTTCTCCGTTTCAGCGCGATCTGCGCGAATTTGGACTGGTGACCGCGCGCCTGACGCTCGCGTTAGTCGTGATTGTCCTGGCTACGCGGTTGCTGCTGGGTCGACCGGTACTGGACTCATTGATGTTCGCGGTGGCTCTGGCGGTCGGCCTGACGCCGGAGTTACTGCCGATGATCACAACAGTAACTTTATCGCGGGGTGCCATTCGGCTGGCGGGCCGCAAAGTAATCGTAAAGCGGCTAGCGTCGATTCATGATTTGGGGGCAATGACCGTCCTCTGCACCGATAAGACCGGCACGTTGACGTCGGCCGAGATCACGCTGGCGAAGAGCCTTGACCCTGTGGGAATTGACGATCCGCGCGCGGCCAGACTCGGTGCCATAGCGGCTGAGTTAGGCGGTGACCGTGGCGCGCTTGACGCCGCGTTGATGAAGGGTAGCAAAGACGCTGCACGGGGCTGGACACTCGCAGGGAAACATGCGTTTGACTTTACCCGTCGCATGGGCTCGGTGTTAGTCACCGGACAGCAGATCGGGCCCGATGCTGCAGCGCAGACCACCTTACTCGTTGTGAAAGGAGCCCCGGAAGCGGTGCTGGCGGCATGCACTCAGCAGCGCCACGGAACGGACATCAGGCCGATGACAGCGCAACAAAAAGTGGAGGTTTCGGATCGCGTGCTTGCGCACGCACGGGAAGGGCTGCGCACAGTGGCGATCGCCTCACGCACCTGGTCGGAACCAACTCGCGCAGTTGCGGCGGCCGACGAAACCGAACTGGTCTTTGAAGGCATCTGCGCGTTCGCCGATCCCCCGAAACCATCAGCCGCCGCTGCTATCACTCATCTAGCGGCTTTGGGCGTTCGTCTCAAAGTCTTGTCGGGCGACGATCCAGTCGTAGTGCAGCGCCTTGCCGGACTGGTGGGGCTGCGTGCGCAGAAATGCCTTTCAGGAGCCGACATCAACGCACTGAGTGATGAAGCTCTTGCCGTTCAGGTACAGAGCGTCGACGCATATGGACGGCTTGCACCCGATCAGAAGTCGCGCATTGTGCGAGCCTTGCAGTCGAGGGGCGCCATCGTTGGCTTTCTCGGAGACGGTATCAACGATGCGCCGGCCTTGAACGCAGCCGACATTGGACTGTCGGTCGACGGCGCGACTGGCGTGGCACAAGCTGCGGCGGACATTATCGTGCTAGACACGGATTTGGGCGTGGTGGCCAATGGCGTGGAGGAGGGACGGCGAACGTTTGCCAACATCTTGAAGTACGTTCGTATGGGGGCAAGTTCCAACTTTGGCAACATGCTGTCGATGGCAATTGCGTCGATTATTTTGCCTTTTCTACCGATGTTGCCCATCCAGATTTTGCTTAATAATCTGCTCTACGACTTGTCGGAGATCGGCATTCCGTTCGACAGCGTACGGCGCGAAGCCGTGGCCCGTCCGCAAGTGTGGGACATGAAGCGACTCATTCGTTTTGCTTCGGTCATGGGGCCCGTGTCGTCGATTTTTGACTTCGTCACCTTTGGCGTCCTGCTTTATCTTTTCCACGCCTCCGTCGCAGAATTTCAGACGGCATGGTTTCTCGAATCAATGGCTAGCCAGACGCTGGTTATCTTCGTCATTCGCACCAACGGACGACCGTGGCAAGATCTCCCAAAACCCTGGCTTGCGGCGTCAACGTTTATCGCACTCGCCTGTGCGATGGTCGTGCCGTTCACCCCAATGGGCGCCTGGTTTGGTTTCATTGTTCCACCCACCGAGATGCTGCTTGCAATCGGTGTGATCGTAATCGCCTATCTCACGACGACAGAACTGGTTAAGCCTTTCGCCATTGGCCGAGCGGGCAGGGCGGTCAGAGTGCGCGCATTGGCGACGCCAGTCGGACATCGAAAAATTTAGTGTGTTGAGTTCGTCAGCGCACAGACCAAAGTTTGCGGGCGTTGCAATATTGGCGCTTTGGTGTTGGAGCGTTGACGACAGTCGGTTTTGACCAAACTGGATCTTCGCTTTACAGCCAACTTGGGCATTCGCCCACACCCCGTTAAGCCCCCCAAAGGACCATTGCCATGTTGAACCGTATGAGCCACCTGACCGGTGCCAAGTTGACCGCCATTGACGGAGATATTGGCACAGTAGAAGAGTTCTTTTTTGACGACCGCGCGTGGGCCGTCCGCTATCTCGTCGTGGACACCGGTAGCTGGCTTGAAGAGCGCAAGGTGCTGATCTCGCCCTACGCGATCAAGCAGCCGCTTGGTAATGACAAGCACATCCACACCGTGCTAACCCAGCAGCAGGTAAAGAAAAGCCCGGATGTCGACACGCATCAACCGGTATCACGCCAGCACGAGCGGGATTATCTTGACTACTACGACTACCCCGAATATTGGGGTGGCAGCGCGCTCTGGGGCATGGAAGCAATGCCCTACCCACTGATCATGAAATCTCCGGCCGAGATTGCCGCCGCCCGGGCGTTACGCGCACGTGATTTCAAGGCTGCCGACGTTCACCTGCGCAGCAGCGCTCACGTGATCGGATACGACATACAAGCTACCGACGACAGTATTGGTCATGTGCAGGATTTTATTTTTGACGACGAGAACTGGGCCATTCGATATTTGGTCGTGGACACGCGCAATTGGTGGCCCGGTGGAAGGAAAGTTCTCATCGGTATGCACTGGGCTGATCGTATCGACTGGGCCACGCAGAAGGTTCATGTTCGCCTGACGCGCGAGCAGGTCATGTCAAGCCCGGTATTTGAAGACGTAAGCTCTATTCATCGCGAATACGAAACGCGTCTGCATGAAAACTATCAGCGCGAGGGTTACTGGTTGTGACTTTGCCGATTCAGCCATCGCGGCGACGGTTGGATTCGAACCAGACGCGCCGCCGACTATTGATTCGCGATTAGCGCGCGTTTACGGTTG
>JAYWAQ010000535.1:0-3934 GCA_043782305.1 Burkholderiales bacterium | reverse complement strand
TGCAGGCCTGACAAAACGGCGAGTGAATGGGCAGTAATCTCCTCAATACCGGGCGCATCTAAAAAGATATACATCGAAAGGGCAATTACATGAACACGCAAATCAAGGAAACTGGAGCGAAAAGTGTTCGTATCGCAGTTAAATTAATGAATGAAGCAGAAACAGCGGCGAAGATTCATCAGCGGTCACTATCGGCACAAGTAGAGCACTGGGCACGAATCGGTGCCGCGATTGATAGAAGCCTCAACACGGGCGACATTGTTCAGATAAAGACAGCAACGTCAGACGCGCAGATTTACGCAGCACTAACAGCAATTGTGACAGGGCGTGGAGCTCAATCTACGCTGCGTCACATTCAAAATAGTGACGGCCCGATTTACGAAGAACACCCGACACGTAATGACTTGATTGTTCGAATTCAGAATGGCCATAAGCAAGCCGGTCGATTCCTCGAGGGAACGTTTGACTTCGTACCCGAAGACACTCCTCATCCACCAAGTACGGCGAAAAGGGTAGGCGATGCAAAGCAGAAAAAAACTACCGGGCGCCGCCGACAACCCGAAGTCGCCGCCGCCTAACGATCCTGCGCTCGCTGCTGCATTGCAGGGACTGATTGGTGAGATGGCATATGCGGACAATGCGCGCCCGTATGCTCTGGTTATCGCCGGTCCGAACGGTGCTGGCAAATCGACGTTGACTCGCGACGTGATTAATGAGGTGGGAATATCAGTCGTAGATCCGGATCAACTTGCCAAAGTGTTGCCACCAGACCCGACCGGTTTGAATCATCTGATCGTTCAAAAATTTCTTAATGATTATCGTGAGATTTACGCAAAAACAGGAAGGAGTTTGGCGTACGAAACAGTGTTCTCTGACCCGATAGGAGCAAAGCTCCTTGAGTTAAAGAGTATGCAAGATGCTGGATATCGAATTTACTTCGTTTATGTGGGTCTTTCGTCTGCGCAGCTATCTCGGGCTCGCGTTCTGCATCGGGTCACCAACGGCGGGCATGGTGTAGATATATCAAAACTTTCTCGCCGATTCGAAGCGTCGCTAGCCAACGGTGCAGCGCTGGCGAAAATCGCCGACATGACCATACTCGTCGACAACTCATCGCACGACACACCCCACAGATTTATCGCTTGTTTGAAGCGCGGTGTTGTGATCGGTCAAGCTGAAGCGGTACCGAAGTGGGCGGAAAACTTTCTCGCAGGAAATCAGTGACGCTCCCGCGAAACTGGCGTCCCCGACTTCCCGCCCAAGAAGTCCAAATCCGCCCCGTGTCCGCTCCGAGAATACGATCGATGTAGAGCTTCCAGTACCCGCGGTCTAGCGGTGGTTTTGGCGGCATCCAGTCTTCGCGGCGGCGGGCGAGGCCGGATCCCAAGTTTGGCCCCAGATCTTGTGGAGTGTGGTAAGTCTCGATGGACGCGCTAGGGCAGAATGAACGCCAGATCTTCGATGAACAGATGAATTTTTTGGGGAGCGCATTGCACGGCGCTTACCAAAATTTCGTCCCGACGGTGTTGATGGACTTCAATCGATAGCGGCGGTTGCGGATGCCTTGCGGTGATTTCAAAGTTCTTACGACGATAGTGAACGCGAAATCCATTAAAGTGTTCGCACCTCGCGTTTGGCACTCGTGCGCGGAAACGACTATTTTTGTCAAGCGCAGGAAGCGCAGTCGGCGCTGAATCAATCGCGCGAACGTCAGCGAAAATAGTGTGTACTCGCAGTTTGTCCAGCGCGAGCGGCAAGGATGCTCACGGGCGCGATGCGAGTGACCGATAGGAGTGAATTGCGACGCGTTTTACCAACAAAAGTGCCTCGCGAAAAGGCCTCTTCACGAGTTAAAGACAGGCCCAGACCTGTCTTTGAAATTTGCGATGCAAAAAGGGTTGCGTTGCAAGAAGCGTGTGCTACATTGGATGCTATGAACTTCGGTTCATACGTTTCACAAGGTCCGCGAGTGCCCCTCACTCGCAAAGTTGATTGCTTCGGCGATTGACATTCAATTTCCTCAGCGCGCATTTTTTGTGCGCGCATTTGAGGCACCCAGGCTCTCATTTTGCCCACGCAATTAACGAGACCAAAGGCAAGCACAACGTGATCCTCTGCGCGCGAAATCGCGCCGCGCGCATCCGTATTGTGACCCTCTCTCAGCGGCGCAGCGATCGCTCGCGGGAACGATGACAACTCCCTGAGCGCCCGCGCTGGTCTCATTCAGCGACCGGTCAAGCGTCGGCCGATTCAACCCAAATCGCCCCCGACCGGGATACCGATTTCAGTCCCTACACCCCGCAAAACAGAACTTCGGTCCGATTTGCGCGGAGAGTGACGCCAAATCAAAAGCAGCACCAAGCCCACATTCCACCTGCCTCGCCGCGAAGCCACGTGAATTAAACCCCGTTTTTCGGGTTCAATTTCGCCTCGTCCGTGCTGCCTGCCGGGGCTTGTGAGAAGCAGCAACGGGCACCCAGAGGGGCCGTTACCCCAAGCCCCTTTTCCGAGGGGCGCGAGAGCGTCGGCGCGCGGTTGCGCGCCGGCACTTTCATGAACAACCTCCACGCAGATTGCGGGACGTTGTTGTCAACACGCGACCCGCAGACGCTCTTTTGCGGCTAGAGCTTTACGGACGCATACGTTAACTGCGCAGGGCCCCAGCCTGAACAAATGGGGAGGTTGCTTGTGTGTGTGCCCCTTCCGGGGGCCGGGCCTTGTCCCGCAGCAAATGCGGCTCCCGAGATGTCCTCGGCGAGAAATGCCCACGGAAACTCAACTGAATCGAGCTTCCCGCCACCACACATCGACCCGGCAGCGGCCGGATTTTCAGGGCGGGACGCGAAACGGACGGTTCACGAACTTCTTGGGAGATAGATAGATATGACTATGGAGCAAAACAAGGCGGTCTTGGCCGCGAGATTTGTGGCGGCAGCCAAACAGGGCCGATCAAGCGGCCCCCGCGGTGCCCATGGCACCCGCACGCAAGTGATGGCGCAAGCGTCACGACTAGGGGAAATTATTTGGGACCTCGGCTACCAAATGCACGATGCCACGCAGCTGCGCGAAAAGCATGCGCGGGCAGCTTTTGCAGAACTGCGGCGACGAGAATTGAGCAAAGGCACGCTTCAAAATTATGCTCGCACCATGCGCTTTGTGATGGTGGGTGCGGGCAAAACGAAAATGGCAGAGGTGCTAACAAATGAAGTTTTGCAAGTCAGTGGCCGCTGCCGTGCCGGTACAAAAATCGCCATGACAGCCGAGACTTTATCTGCCGCGCGAGTCGAGATCAGCAAGATGAAGGATCAGGATAAAGCCGTGCGCCTATGGCTCCTGATCGAGCTTTCTCGTCGGATGGGGTTGCGGATTTTGGAGGCGCTGTGCTGCAGCGTCCATCTAAAGCAGTGGCGCAAATCCATCGCACAAGATGGCAACGCCGACCTGCACGCCGGCACCAAAGGCAGCCGTCCGCGATCCATTTTCATTCAAGCTGAGCTGCGTCAAGAGCTACTGAGTGTCATCGACCGTGCAATCAAGTTGTTAGTACGCCGGCGCGGCAAATGGGTGCTATGGACCGCGAGCAAAAAGCTCGAAAACTCCCTTCGCACACTGAGCCAGGCGGCGAATAAAGTCGGGATCAAGGGCGAGGAAAGTTGGCACTCCCTGCGCTATGTGTTCGCCACGACGCAATGCGACGCCTACCTCGCCAAGGAAGTCGATCGCGCATCAGCATTGGCGTTCATTAGCAGTGATCTGGGCCACGGCGACTCGCGCGGGCGCTATGTGCAGCACGTGTACCTGCGAAAAAAGGAGAAGCTCGAGCCCTAGTCTGTCCGCCTCAAACCATGCTGACGATGAGCGTTTATCTGCCGCGCGACCAAGTTTGAACAAACCACAATCGCCTCCTTCGGCAGATAAACCTCGTTGGAATGAA
>JAYWAQ010000534.1:0-3953 GCA_043782305.1 Burkholderiales bacterium | reverse complement strand
CGTGCGCGTCGTGGTGTAATTGCACGCCGTCAGCGCGCAGGTGGCAATGAGCGGAAAGACAAATGATCGCCACACTACTTCACCAACGCCTCAGGCCGCGTCATCGCATCAAGAATGGCGGCGGTTTCAGCATCGGGTTGTCCATCGAATTTGCTCTGACGAAAGCGCAGTTGAAACGCCTCCAGCACGTCACGCGTGCCCTTGTCCATCTGGCCCGTTTGCGGGGTTCCGTATCCGTAGATCGCGAGCTGCTTTTGAAACCACGCAATGTCCGGCAACTGCTGTTCGTAGACCGATTTCTTCGCCGCAACATACGCTGCATCCGGCCACGGAATCAGGCCTTCATCGGCGAGGCGTTTCCACGGAAAGCGTGGCCCCGGATCAACCTTGCGGCCCGGCGCAATATCGCTGTGACCGAGGATGCGATCGGCTCGAATCTGATGACGTTTGACGATGTCCTTGACCAGCGCGATCACCACATCCATCTGCTTGTCAGGATAGTCGAACCAGCCCGTTCCATCCGCCGTTTTACGATCACCGAGATTGACGATTTCGATGCCAATGGAGGCCGCATTCAGCGCGGCTGCATTACCCCAACGGCTGACGCCTGCGTGAAAAGCGCGCTTCGATTCATCGACGAGTCTGTAAACCGTGGGTGGATTGATGTCGATTAAATAGTGGCTCGACACCGGGCCTTCCGTGAGAATTTTGAGGGACTTCTCAAACGTGTCGCTGGTGTAATGCAGGATCAAAAACTGCGCACGGCTGTCCTGACTCTTTGATGAATAGGTGGTGTCCATCGGGACTGTTGAAGGCGCATACGGAAGAACGGCGCAGCCAGTTAGGGTCAGTAGGCAGAGTGCGCCAGTCAGGAGAAAAAAGCGACGAGTCATACCGAGCCGATGATCAATGGATTTACGCGGAACAGGCTGTGAAGGATAGCGCAGCGCCCGTCGCGAACACCACGCCGGTTCCGTCAATCTGAGCTTCACTACACCGGGCAGCCGCCACGCCCTTATTATTGCCGCATGGCACTCACTTATCTCTGGACCGGATTCTTCATCGTTGGCTTTCTTGCGGCGCTTGCGCAGTGGATATTCCTGGGCGATGGCGAAGTTTTCAAGCGCATCATCGACGGTACGTTCGATTCGGCGCGCATCGCTGTGATGGAAATTGCGTTACCGCTGGCAGGCGTGATGACGTTGTGGCTGGGCATTCTGGCGATTGGCGAAAAGGCGGGCGCGATTGATTTCATCGCCAAACTGATCGCGCCATTTTTTTCGCGCATCTTTCCGGAAGTGCCGAACGATCATCCTGCTACCGGGCATATGGTGATGAATTTTTCGGCGAACTTTTTGGGGCTGGATAACGCTGCGACGCCGTTTGGCTTGAAGGCGATGGCGAGTTTGCAGGAGTTGAATCCGAAGAAGGACACCGCGAGTAACGCGCAGATCATGTTTCTGGTGCTGCAAACTTCGGGGCTCACGCTGATTCCGCTGTCGATCATGGCGCAACGTGCGGTGCTCGGCGCGAAGGATCCGTCGGATATTTTCATTCCGACCTTGATCGCGACCTACGTCGCCACACTCGTTGCGTTGATCACAGTGTCCTTCAAGCAACATATCAATCTGCTCGACAAAGTAGTCTTCGGCTGGATGGTTGGCGTGACCAGCGTGATGGTAGCAATCGTCTGGTATTTCAGCGTGTACCTGACGCGGGACGAAATTCAGTCGGTCTCGAAGGTTGCGAGCAATCTGGTTCTGCTGTCGATCATCGTGATCTTTATGGTGGCAGCATTGCGCAAACGCGTGAACGTGTACGAGGCCTTTATCGAAGGCGCGAAGAGCGGCATTCAGACCTCCATCACCATCATCCCGTATCTGGTCGGCATGCTCGTCGCCATTGCGGTACTCCGGCAATCAGGCGTGCTCGGTTTCATCGTGCAGGGCTTCACCTGGGTGTTTTCGCACTTGGGATTCAACACCGATTTCACGCCCGCATTGCCCACCGCGCTCATGAAGCCCGTAAGTGGCAGCGGCGCTCGCGCGATGATGATCGACGCGATGAAAACCTACGGCGTGGATTCGTTCGTCGGACGGCTGGTGAGCATTCTGCAGGGCGCGACCGACACCACGTTCTACATCATCGCGCTGTACTTTGGCGCTGTGGGAATCACCCGAACGCGCTACGCCGTGACGTACGGACTAATCGCCGATCTAGCCGGTGTCATCGCAGCGGTCTTCGTGGCGTATCTCTTTTTCCATTAACGGGAAAAACTACGCCGTCCGCATCAGTTTCTTGTGCGTCTTGGCGAGCGCTTGTAGATACTCCATCTGATCGGCGAGGATGTGGCGATTGGCGAGGATCATTTTCTCGCTTTTCACCGGGCGGTACGGCACATAAAGCAAACGCAGGCCCGCTTGCTCGGGCGTGCGACCCGCTTTGTTGAGATTGCAATCCCGACATGCCGTGACGCAGTTTTCCCACGTATCGTTGCCATTTTGTGAGCGCGGAATAATGTGATCGCGCGTCAACACCGACTCAGGAAATTCGTCGCCGCAGTAGGCGCAGAGCTGACGATCCCGCGAAAACAGTAGCCGATTGTCGCGACCAGGGAGCGCGGAAACCGGGCTCCATGTGCTGTGCTTGTGCTCGCCTTCACAGGCAATGATGGAGGACACCTCAATCACGCTGCGCTCACCGCTACAGCGTTGAATGCCGCCGCGGAACGTAAAGATCACTTGTCCGAGTGACCAGACAACACCGCCGCGCGCATATTGCGACACTGCATTTTCGGGCGTCATCCAACCTTTCGGTTGTCCTCCGGAATCAAGGGCCAAAATCGCTAGGGACATGGTTTCGTTGCTCCTCAAAGCGCGCAGCTGCCATCGTTGTCGCGCCTTGGAGACGTAACTTACCATGAATTGATGATGGGCGTGTGGCGGCGGGCGCGAACATTACTCTTGCGGGAGCCGCTTTTACCGCGAACGGGTGCCGCCGCAACGCTTTTCGCGGCGTGCGCCTCGCCCGTAAATACCTTCGTCAAGCCTTCAATTGAAGCGACGCAAGCCGACTGTACAACGGTGAGGCGACCATCAATTGCGCATGGGTGCCCTGCGCCATCACGCGGCCTTCGTCGATGACGACGATGCGGTCCGCGCTTTGCACGGTGGAGAGTCGATGCGCGATGATGAGCGTCGTGTGTTTTCTCGCGAGTCGTTCGATGGCATCGGTCACCAGCACTTCGCTTTCAGCGTCGAGCGAACTGGTTGCCTCATCAAGCAGGAGTACAGGCCGATCCGCGAGGATGGCACGCGCGATCGCGACGCGTTGGCGCTGACCGCCCGAGAGCCGCACGCCGCGCTCGCCCAGTTCGGTTTCCAGACCTTTGGGCAATGCGGTGGCGAATTCAGTCACATGCGCGGCGTCGCAGGCTGCGCGCACCTCTTCGTCAGTCGCATTGAGATTACCGTAGCGCACGTTTTCCGCTACGCTACCCGAGAAGATCACCGGCTCCTGCGACACCAGCGCGAAGTGTTCGCGTAGCGCGCTGAGAGCAGCGGATTTCACGTCCACACCATCAACCCGAATTGCTCCCTGCTTGGGATCATAGAAGCGCAGCAATAGCTGAAACACCGTGCTCTTGCCCGCACCACTCGGGCCGACCAGCGCTACGACTTCACCGGGTTTGACGGCGAGCGAAAAGTCTTTCAAGGCTTCGGAATCGGGGCGCGTTGGATAGCTGAATGTCACGTTATCAAACGCGATTTCGCCTCGCGCTGGCGGCAGGGGAACGGGGTTCAACGGCGCTGCAATCTCCGTGTTTGTCGCTAGCAATTCACGAATGCGCTCGCTGGCGCCGGTCGCCCGTTTTAACTGCCCGAACACTTCGGCAATCGCGCCGACCGAACCCGCGACCATGACCGCATAGAACATGAACGCAGACAACTCGC
>JAYWAQ010000533.1:0-3955 GCA_043782305.1 Burkholderiales bacterium | reverse complement strand
TTAGACGCGGTTGCCTCAAGTCGCTCGGCCAGCCAAACCTTGATGACGGACTGCCGTGTAACCCCCAGTTTGCTGGCCTCGCGATCTAGCGAGTCAATCATCCATGTCGGAAAATCGACATTCACCCGTTTCTGCTCTTGCAACACGCGTCTGGCTTTGGATAAGTCCAGCGTACCTGTCAAGTCGACACCATCGTCAAACAGTTGCTCGAATTTCTTAGCTTTCATAAAGTGCCACCTCTTCTGCGCGTGAGCGACGAACGGATATCAATCGTATATTGGCCCCTCGGTAGGTAATGATGGCTGACCAATGCTTTCCACCAATAAGCCCAATCACAAGGAACCGCAGCTCGTCATCGATTTTTGCCGGAATCTCCAGCAGCATCGGGTCATTCCAGAGGCCTTGCGCCTCAACAAAATCAATGCCGTGCTTCGTGCGATTGGACTCGCTCTTTGCGACATCAAATTCGAAGGGATTCATGGTATAGAAAATATACCTTAATTGGTGCTAAATAGCTGTCGTAGGATGGGCACCCCGTGCCCACCATCACTGCGCGCGAGAAGACTGGTTCGTTTGCTACCGCTTGGTGGGCACGGGGCGCCCACCCGGCTCCAGCATGCAAAAGCACGAGTGTTCGTTCGACATCACCCGCATTTGCGGCCAAGAACCAGTATTGGTTCATTTTGGTTGTCCCCTTGATGGAAGGGCAAACCGCCTGTTTGGCAAGCGAATGCATTTATTGTCGATTCGAATGCGAACTCTGCAATTGCAGTCAGATTTTTCTTAGAAACATTCACGCCCCATTCGGGCTTGCTCGTCATGCCCTCGCCATCATAGTTTCGATCCACGAAGATTGCATTTGGCGTGAGCCAGACGGTAGACGGAACGAGGAACAGCTTTGGCTCGTGACCCACCGTGAACAAGCACAATGCTAAGTACGTGTGCTGTCTGAGAGGGAACTTGGTCTTTTGCATGAAGACATAGCCCATCGAGCGGAGAGACTTCACCTGAATTTCGATGAATGGTCCGTTTTCTCGCCGCGCTACGAAGTCAATGCCGCGATCATCGACCTCGGTGGAATACACCTCAAACCCATGCATGGTGAGTTCCATCTTCACGAAGTACTCTGCGTAGGCACCCACTTGCTGTGTGTTCAGGCTCTTCCAGTGGTGACGGGGCATGCGATGGTTCCCGGACGGCTAACGCGTCTTTACAAACACGCAGAAGCATACCTTTTTAACCGCACGTTTTTCCATTTGCTGGTCAGGTGCCTTTCTCGCACTTGGCCTTTCTATTTTCAGTGCTGTACTGTTTTAATGCACAGACTAACCGACAAGCATGAAAAACCTGCCGATCGCGCCTGAACACGCAGGTGTGAGAGCGAATTCGTTTTCATTATTTTGCGTTGTCGAAAAAGAAAGTCTACGTTCACTGGATTCGATTTTTCATTTGGTTTCACGGATCGCAGCATCCCGAAACGATGCGACGGTGGCCCGACTGGGTGTTGTGTTTTTTTACTAAAGGCTCACAACTTTTTCGAGAAACTACCATTTGACAAGGGCTACGGCCATAAAATGGCGAATCTCGACTATTTCATTTTATTGACGTTAGCCCTCATAGAATAGGCTTTCTAGGGAGAAGCTGATCGCCGTGCAGTGCTACTCAGCCGCAGTGGCAACACTGCGCTGCCCCGCACTCGCTCCATGTCCCGCCGCACGCAGCACCGCGGCCCGCGTGTCTGGCGGCAACAGGAACGCGGCGTCCTCGGCGCGAGTCAACAGCGCAGGCTCAAAATGCACGGAATCCGCCGAATCGAGCTGCACAAGACCTGCGCGCAGCAACGCGTCAAACGCCGAGCGAAATTGCGTGCGATCTGAAAACTCGGGCGCGTTGAAGACGTGGGTCATCGCCAGATGTTGCGCCGCTTGTTGACACAAGGTTTCCAGCGCTTCGCGGCTCTTCTCGCCACTTTCGCCCCGAACAACAAGCGCCAGCATCAACGCGTGGCGCGTGAGGGTTGGGCGAATAGTGGACGCGAGCACTTCAAGGTGCATCGCGGCATCGGTGCCTTGCGGTGATGCGCTCACGACATTGGCTTCCGTTTCAATCGTCACCCAGTGATCGCTGCCCAGCGTTTCCAGCGTCCGCTCAAACGCAAGAAACTTCGGCGTCACCGCCCCCAGGTCGCCCAAAGGCTCGTCCACGGTGAAGTCAAACTGAGGGCCAGCGTCGTGCTCCCGCCATGGTGGAAGATACAGCTCAGATTCCAGCAATACGTAGAGCTCACGCGCCAGCCGCGCCAGCTTGGTTTTGCCGATTACGCCATACTGCAAGATCAGGCAGGCCAACAGTCCCGGTAACGCGAAGCAATGCAACACGTTGTTGCGGAAATAAGTGAGCGAAACCGCCGCCGTTGGTTCGGCCAGCACCACGTCGCCCAGCGGATGCGACTTGCGCGTGAGGTAGCCCATGCGCGCCGTGTACGCGATGGCCTCCACGCCCGTGAGCTTCGTCGGCACCGCTTCAGGTGCGGTGCGCGATTGCGAAACGAGATGCAACAAGCGCTCCACGATGCTCGCGAGTTGCGCTGCGTCCGCTGCGTGTTTCGGCGTCGCGAGCAATGCGGTGGCGACCACGGCCACCGGATTCAAATGCACCGCGCCGTTGATACGCTCAGCGATTTGCCGCGAAACGTCGGTCAACGCGCGCCGCCGCAATGATTTGTCGGCGAGCCAATCGTCCATGTCCTTCGCGTCTTCGGCGTCGAGCAATTCGCCTAGCGAAATCGGTCGCGCAAAGCTCACGCCGACCGTACCAAAGCGTTCGCGACGCACATCGCGAATCGCTGTGAACAAACCAAAAATTGATTCCTTACGTTTGGCTTTACCCCCGAGTTCTTCGGTGTAGCTGCCGCCTTCGAGGAGCTTTTCATAACCGATGTAGACCGGGATGAACAACAGTGGCCGCGTGTGTTCGCGCAAGTAACTTTGCACCGTCATCGAGATCAGCCCGGCTTTCGGCGGTAGCAATCGCCCGGTGCGAGAGCGCCCCCCTTCGACGAAGTATTCCATCGGAAAGCCGCGTTTGAGCACGGCGTGGACATAAGCCGCGAACACCTCGCCGTACAGCTCATCGCCCTTGAACGAGCGCCGTAAAAAGAACGCACCCCCTCTGCGCAGCAGGTCACCGACAATCGGCAAATTCAGATTCGCACCAGCCGCCACATGCGGCACGGTGAGCCCCGCGCGGTGGATCACATACGAGAGCAACAGATAGTCAATGTGGCTGCGATGGCAGGGAACGTAAACCAGCGTGTTGTCGCGGGCGAGCGCTTGCAGTCGCTCGGTGCCACGCACGGTCACACCTTCATAAATGCGGTTCCACAGACGGCCCAGCAGGCGCTCGCCTGCACGTACTACGAGGTACGAATAATCAGCCGCGATTTCGCGCGCCACCGATTCAGCTCGACGCTCTACCTTCGCAAGTGTCGTCTTCCTGGTGTCTACCTCAGCGAGCATCGCAGCGCGTACGCGCGGCTCGCGCAACATGCCGTCGATGAGCGTGCGCCGGTGCGAGAGATCAGGGCCAATGGCTGCTTCGCGTTCAGTGCGGAATTCGGTGCGCAGCAGGCGTGCGACGCGACGCAGAATGCGCTCCTGATCGAGGCCTTCAACCTTCGCCAGGTTGACGACATCGCGCAGCGAAATCGGGTCATCGAACTTCGCGACCACCGCGCGCCGATAGAAAATAATCGAGAACAGCTTGCGCAGCCGCGAGCGCCCGCCCCAGCCCTCTGCCGCCCAGATTCGCAGCCAGCGCATGCCGCGCAACGGTGAGTCCTCGCGTTCTTCCCGTTCCGGCGCACGGCCCCAGAAAATGCTCACCGGGATCAGGTGGATATCATCGGTCTGACCGTCAATCACCGCGTTAACGAGCCGCGTCAAGCGGTCAGCCG
>JAYWAQ010000532.1:0-3958 GCA_043782305.1 Burkholderiales bacterium | reverse complement strand
TGCATCTTTCACATTTAAGCTTTCGCATTCCAAGCTGTAGCGCTCGAACGCGGTGAGTTTCATCAGCAGGTCGGCGAGATGATTAGGGCACTCACACTGCACCTTGGACGGCATTTGGCTGAGCTGATGAAGGAAGGCATCAGAGTAGCGCTGTGGTGCTGTCGAATGCATCAACATTTGCGAAAAGGCCGTCGGCGGCGCCGGTTCAATCGCTAACCCGAGCTGGCAAATGCGCGCGAGTTGCGCTGGATCGGTGGGCGCAGCCAACGCAATCACGTTGGCCGCGTCAAGCCGGGCCAGCACCTGCCGGTTTGCAAATCCGTAAACCACAATGATGACGGGGGCCTTGGTTGCCGCACGGAGCTGGCGCAAAGTCGCGGGCAAAGCATTGTTTACCGTGGGCACGTCGACAATTACGGCGTCAACTGACGGCACCGACTCGAACTCGGTCGTCGTCAGCGCTGGCAGGATGCGTTGCAACCGCACGTCAGAGCGGGCCTGCCACGCCTTCTTCAGCACCGATGCCAGCGCGGCACCGCACACCAGCACCCGGCAACAAGCCTCTCGCGCCTTTCCGGTTGGCACTGCGACGTCTTTGAGCCGGGCTTTGATCTGCCGATCAGTCAACGAGGCTAGGGTGCTGATGGCATGCCCGGCGTCAACAGCCGCTTTGATCAGCGCCAAATGCTCAATGTCGGCGCGCCGGTACAGGCGAACGTTACCCGCACTACGCTTAGGCGCTACGACCGAATGGCGTGACTCCCAAACACGGATAGTCTGCACTGGAATGCCCGTGAGGCTCGATACTGTGGCAATTCGGTACAGTCCGTCGATGGCAGCATCGGCACCGGGAGAGAGAGCTTTCATGGATCAATGGGTCCTTACTACCCGGAGGGGCCGCGAGGGGCCAAACAAGTGAGAGTTGGTGATCCTATCTTACGAGAAAGCGGCTGCGGCAAGCGCGCGACCTTAACCGTGCCTTTACCTGGCTGACCGTCAGCTGCGCGCTGACACGTTTATTTGGCGGACTCGTTCGAGGAGTATTACGTGCGGCAAAGTCAACGCAGCCAGACCTACAAACACCAGTTGCATCACCCGCGTCTCAATCGAACTATCACGCATTAGCCAACCTATGGCGGCCCACACAGCGAACACCGCAAGCGTCGGCCATAGAGCAAGCAATAGCGCGTTGCGGGCTTCAAAACCATGCCAGCTCGCGAGCGTTCTAAGAATGTGCCGCGGGCTGTGCATGGCGCAGAAGTAGAGGGTGAACGCGGTCAACGGCGGTGCCATCACTGACAGAGCCGCAAGCGCGGCCAACTCGCATGCGGCAAGGCGCGATTTTCTGGCCTGCAGCGCACAGGCCAGCACAGTTGCAGCCAGCCAGGGCGTCGCCAAGTGGCTCAACACCGATGCCACCACAGCCGCGCTGGTCGGCGCGACCACCCAACCTAACAGCCGCTGCAATTCAACACCGTGCCACAAAGCCGGCAGGACGATCACGGCACCACCGTACAAGATGCGCGCTGGTAAGGTAGCACCTGTAGACGGATCGCCGCCAAAGTGAAGTGCAGACATCACAAGAAAAGCGGCCAAGAACAGCGTGGGTGCCACGAACCAGACGCCCACAACGCCTGCTGCCAGGCCAACGTAGAACAGAGAAAAAACGGCCCATCCCTTGAAGTCATACACGCGAAAGAGCTTACGCGCTAAGACGACATCCAACGCACCGTGTGGCATGCCCAGCAGGGAGATCAGTGCAGCTGCTGCCAGAAGTTCGTGCAGCGGATCAAGTCTGATGCCGATTACGCAAGCGATGATTAGCATCAGCGCCAGTGCGCAAAATACTTGACCCTGAACCCGCAGGCTCTGTGTCATGTCGCTTGAGCCCGAACCGTGCCAGAAGGGGCGGAACTCAGCAGTTGGCGAAGGAACAAACCTGTGGGCAAGGATGCAGCGACTGCGACGCGGTCAATGAAGGTGGCACGGTCGCTAAGGAAGCGAACTACGCGAGGTGTGGCTGCGTTTGCAAACAGACTCACGAACAGCTCCGGCCCGCGCTGGGGGTGGTTGCGCAGCACGTTAAGAAACAGCCGATCCATGAATTGCGTCAGCAGGGGATCGGGGGCGTGTCCGGTGGGGTCTCTGCCATGTTGCAACGCCAAGCTGCATGCGTCAGCCCAACGCTGGATGCGCTGAAAGGCGTAGCCCGTCGCCGGGCGGGCAGCACCACTCATCAGCCCTGCACGCCAGTGGCCTCGGCCAAGCCCTGCTTCCCGCGCTGCCACGCCCGAAATACCCATTGGCAAAATGCCAGCCTCAGTGCGCAGCACTTGGTGTGAGGCGCCCCTGCACAAACGCTGCACCGCCATTTGCTGGCGTTGGGCCAAGTCGGCGGGCCCATGTGGGTCAGGATCAAATGTTGTGGTCTCGACCAGCGCACGGTCGTTTGCCAGCGGCAAGACATAGGTGAAGGCAACGGCTCCTGACCGGTCGGTCGCAAAGTCCATGAGGTCGACTCGGTGCGAATCGAACACCGGTCGCTCGCAAACCAATTCTTCGCCAAGGAACGACTGCCACAACAGCGCGCCCCCGCATTTCGGCAGATTTGGCGGACGGGTATCAATAACTTTCACCGCTGTTAGTCCACCAGCCGATGTCTCGATGCGCCAGCCACCGGGCACCGGTACCGGCGAACCGACCACCGTCACGCCCAAGTTTAAGCGCACGTCCTTGCTACTCGCAATTGCCTCACACGCATGGTTGTAGAACGCGCTCGCTTCCAGCAACTGGTAGGGCGTACGTGTGCAGTCGACCTGCACCGCTTGCGCTCCCGAGCGTAACGAGACGCTCGACCAACTACGTTTCACTAAATGCTCGAAGCGGTGCGGGCCGACTCGCCAGAAGCACCAGCTACGGTCGTGGTGATAAGCCGGTCGCGCCTCAAGCACCGCAACACGCTGATACAGTCCGCGCTGTTCGGCGAGCCGCAGCGCGAGGCTCAGCCCGGCGCAGCCGCCGCCGAGGATTACTACGTCGAAATCAGTCGGCAAGGTTGGCCTCTGCGGGCCAACCGGCGCTGCGATGGAGGGCCAGCGCGTGGAGCGATGCGCCGTAGGTCTCGTGTAGCGGTTGATGTGGTTGCGCACCGCCTATTTCGTTTAGCGCGAGCAGTGCGCGCAGCGTGACGGCTGCCTTACCAACGGGGCCGACCATCGCCCGGGATGACCAGCAGTCGCAGTCGCGCTTGCGCAGGACAATGCCAATTTCTCGGTAAACACGCCCAGCCACCAAGATGCCGGCGCGCGCGCCGGCCGGCAGATAACGTAGGCCCCGCTCTCCGCTCGCGTAGTGGCGATCGGCGATATCCAGCAGCGCGTGTATCGCGTCCACTGCTACTGCCCGTACTGCGCCCACGGGGTTAATGAGTTCCGCAGGCTCGAGCCCGCCCACTAGCGTCGCGGGTAGGTAGCGTCGCCCTTGCAGCGCATCCTCGCGCACGTCGCGGCAGATGTTGGTCAGCTGCATCGCGATGCCGAGGTCGATGGCGTGTGGTTGAGCTTCCGCTGCGGTCACGTCGAGCGCAGCAGTCATCATCAGTCCCACCGTACCGGCGACCCTGTAGGCGTAGCGCAGAAGTTCGGCCATGTCGGCCACGCGAACGTCACCTAGGTCGCTCTCGACACCCGTGATCAATTCGAGCGGGATCGCTGGGACAATGGCGCAGCTGTGCATCAGATGCAGCATGTCTCGCAACGCTGGATCGTTGGACTGTCCCGTTAGCAATGCCCGGCGAACGATGGCTAACGACGCTTGGGCGGATTTTGGACACGGGTTTTCGTCAGCCAGATCGTCGATATGGCGACAAAAGCCGTATAGACGTGTCGCCCGTTTGGCATGAGACTGACTCAACAGTCGGCGCGCCCAGTGAAAGCTTGTCCCGCGCTGCGCAAGCATC
>JAYWAQ010000531.1:0-3959 GCA_043782305.1 Burkholderiales bacterium | reverse complement strand
AGCTACATCTGTTTGAACAAATGCGAGAACGGTCGGCTGACCTTTAGCTGCTCTTTGTGATCCTTGACTTTCACCGTCGCATCGCCGCGAAAATCTCGCGTCACACCTGCAATCGCATTGACGTTCACAATCGTGCCGCGATGAATTTGCCAGAAGATGTTGGGGTCTAGCTCATCGAGCATTTCGCGTAGCGGTTTTCGGATCAGCGCTTCGTCGGCCACCGTGACAACACGGGTGTATTTTTCATCCGAATTCAGGAACAACACGTCTTTAACGTCGATGAGTTTGAGCGTCGAGCCGAGCGAGGCTTTGATCCAGCGCAGGTATTCCGGGGCTGCCCCCGCAGCGCCGCTGCGCATTTCGCGTTTGAGTGTTGCGATCAGTTGCGACAAATTGTCCGGGAGCGTCGGCGCTTCCTGATCGTTGGTTTCGATGCGTTCCTTGAGGCGCTCAATCGTGGTGATCAGGCGGTCTTCAGCAATCGGTTTCAGCACGTAATCCACCGCGCCGCGATCAAACGCGGCGACCGCATATTCATGAAACGCCGTGACGAAAACGATGTGGGTGTCCGGGCTCGCCTCGGCGATTTGGGTCGCGACCTCCAGCCCGGTCAACTCGGGCATACGAATGTCCAGAAACGCGACGGTTGGCTTGAGCGCGCAGATCAATTCGACCGCTGCGACGCCGTGCTCAGCCTCGCCGACCACCGAGAGTTCGGGCCACAGTTTTTCCAGCTTCTTTTTCAGAAACTGCCGCAGCAGCGTTTCGTCTTCGGCCAATACGGCGGTGACGGCACCCGTGTTTGTCATTCCCATTCGCTTACCCGTTTTCCTTCGTCATCGACTAATTGTCCGGTCGTGACGATGATGATATCGATCAGCCACCAAATGCCCAAGCCGCCGAGCGTGAACAGCATCGCCAGCGCGCTACCAGTGCGCCCGACATAGAAGCGGTGCGCACCAAAGATTCCCAGCAGTACGACCAGCAACATCGCGACCGAACGCAGGCAGCGAGAAGCGGCGGGATCACGAATGGCAGGCGACGGCATCGACGAGCTGCGATAAGCGCGCGTATCAACGGCCGACAGGCGAACGATACGCAGGCCGTTACCATCGGTAAATTCCCGGCTGACGATACGCACGCCGTCCAGCACCACCCACAAGAGCAGCGGCACCAAAAACACGGGCACGCCGCCGCTCAGAATCGAGAGCACGCCCAACACCGTTTGCACAGCACCCGTGCGCCGATGTCCAACGTAAATGCGATGTCCGCCCAACCAACCGACAAACAACGCGAGCAGCCCCACCGTCTGAAGATGATACGGCGAAATACCGGCACCCGCTTCCTGCTCGACATCACTCGCCACCATCGGTGGCGGCTCTTTCGGTACCCGCAACAAAGCGCGCACACCGGTCGGCGCGTTTGGCTCAACGACCAGCTCGCCGGTATCGCCATAAAGCATTTTCAGGCGCTCGCGTGTGTTGGCGAGTCCTACGCCGGTGCCACCCGTATCCGCGCCGCCGAGACCCAGCCCGTTGTCCGCCACCAGCACTTCAATCTGTTCACCCACCTGGCGCACCTGAATGGCAATCGAGCCGCCGTCGCGCTTGGGCTCCAGCCCATGCTTGATCGCGTTCTCCACCAGCGTCGCGATCATGGTCGGCGGCAGGCTGATGCCGTTCAATTCCGGGGGTACGCTGATCGTGTAATTCAGGCGATCGCCCATGCGGATTTTCAGGAGATCGAGATACGCCGTGACCACTTCGACTTCGCGACCGAGTGTCGACGTGGTCTCACGCATCGTCGGCATAGCGGCACGCAGATACGAGATCAGGCGCTCCAGCATATGCCCGGCTTGCGGAGGATCAATCTCCTGCAACGCCTGAACGTGAGCGAGCGTGTTGAACAAAAAATGCGGCTCGACCTGTGCGCGCATCACCATCAGCCGCGCCTCGGCCAGTTGCCGTGCGTAGCTCTCGGAACGTTCACGCGATTCGGCGATGACGGCACGCTGCTCGCCACGCGCCGCGCGGCCCGCGAACGCACGTGCGATCAGCATCAGCAGGAACAGAGTGAGCAGTGCGGCGAGGCTGATGCCGCCAAAGATGAGCTTGCTGGCGTCGCGGCTGACCGTTGATTGAATCGACTCGCGGACGCCGGGATCGAGACTGAGAGGCTCCGCACCCGGCGGCAGTGGCGGGATCGGCGGCATCCCGACGACAGCCTGACCCGGACGGCCAAACAAATTGATCGTGATTTTTGGGCCGTCGCTGTTCCCGGCACCGCTCCCGTGGGCGTCCTTGATAGTTTCGGCAAATTCTCTGGCGTGAGTCTGCAACTCCTGCAACTGCTCAACGCTGTTCTGAAGCGCTTCGGCCTTGGTGCTGAGCGCTTCAACATTGGCTTCGTTGTCGGCAGCGTCGGAGTTCGAGCGCAGCTTGGCCGCGGCTTGCTCAAGCGCGCGACTGGCCTTTTTAACGTCTTCGCGCTGGTTATCGACCAGAGCCTTTAACTCGGCGACGCTGCTCACCGTGACCGCATGGCGCTCGGTGTTCATTGCGCTTTCGAGATCGCCGATGGCGCGGTCAATGTCCTTGTCAACGCTCGGATCGTTGGTGAACATGCTGACGCTGATCAAGCCCGTACGTGCCCGCTCCAGTACCTGCTTTTGCACGGCAAACTTGAACGCCTGCCGCGCCGCCGGCGTCTTCAGCTGTTGCGACAGACGAATCGAATCAAACGGTAGCGTGAACAGCGCCACCGAAATCAGCACAATCAAACCGCCCAAAATCAACCGCCACCACGGCGTACCG
Organism: Burkholderiales bacterium; assembly: GCA_043782305.1. Classification (GTDB taxonomy): domain Bacteria; phylum Pseudomonadota; class Gammaproteobacteria; order Burkholderiales; family Casimicrobiaceae; genus Casimicrobium. The sequence goes on along the minus strand of JAYWAQ010000531.1, from coordinate 1,146 downwards.
CCAAAGCCTTTCCAGACTCGCTGGCCGAGCGAGGGCAGTACCACCACGGACGCGCCCAGAGCCGCAGCCGGGGGAGAGGCTGCGGGAGCGGTGGCGGCGGCGGCGGGAGGCAAGGACGGATTCATCAGGCGCACAGATCAAACTTCAGTTGCGACGAAGTTTGCCACCTAAGGCTGCAAGTTGCGCGGGGCGTGCGACAGACAGGAGGTCGGCTGGATCAGTGACGGGTAGCGATTGTTTGATGCTGCGTAATACAGCTTTTTCGCTGAAATCGCTGCCGAAGTGGGGCTAGATGCTGAAAACGCCAATAGTCGATATCGGCAATTATTGGCACTTAGCCCAAATTCATCAGCGCTTTTTCGAAAAAGCTGTTCAGCTACTTTTTCCCCGGATTCGGCGAGAAAAACTCCATCTTGTCCGTTTTGTCGCGCCACTCGTCCGCGTCCAGTGGTGCCGCTTTCTTGCGCGAAATATTTGGCCAGATCACGGCGTATTCGGCGTTCAGCTTGATCCATTTCTCCGCGATGTCGGAGTCCGGCTTGATCGCGTCGACCGGGCATTCTGGCTCGCAGACACCGCAGTCGATGCATTCGTCGGGGTGGATGACGAGCATGTTCTCGCCCTCGTAGAAGCAATCCACGGGGCATACGTCCACACAGTCAGTGAACTTGCATTTGATGCAGCTGTCGTTTACGGCGTAAGTCATGTTGCTTGTTGTCCGGGCGTTTGCGAAGTTGCGCTTTTGCGCGCAAGCCTGTTATTTTGCCGTAGTTGCCGCTTATCCATTCGCCGGAAAGGGCCTGAACAAATCCCTGCGGCAAATCGAACGGGTCGCCATCGGCGCTGGCGGCCTGTACGATCAGTAGGGAACCGCAGATCATTGTCATCCCGAGCATGACGGAAGATCAATTCGGATGCGAGGACAGTCGCGACCCATTGAAATCATTGCAGGCCGCCTGATCCTTCACTGTCGTTCACGGTGACACACCGAATAAATCTGCGCCGCCTGGCGTCATGTCACGTTTGCTTTGTCGAATTTCCGGGCGGGCACACCACGTCACGCAGAACCCGTCGCGATACAGCTTTCACCGCTAACCCTGATTCAGTTTGGGCGAATCGCTCATAAATGCAATTATCGACTTTACG
>JAYWAQ010000530.1:0-3959 GCA_043782305.1 Burkholderiales bacterium | reverse complement strand
TCGCGTTCGCGCTGATCGCGCCGATGCTGGGTTTGTATCCGGTATTCGTGATGAAGCTCCTGTGCTTCGCGCTTTTCGCATGCGCGTTCAACCTGCTGCTTGGGTTCACCGGCTTGCTTTCGTTCGGTCACGCCGCGTTTTTTGGTTCAGCGGCGTACGTCACTGGCTGGCTCATCAAGTCGCAACACTTCACGCCGGAGCTGGGTATTTTCGCTGGGGCCGTTGCTTCAGGATTGATCGGTCTGGTGGTTGGCGCGGTGGCGATCCGTCGTCAGGGCATTTACTTCGCCATGATTACGCTGGCCATCGCACAGATGGTCTATTTCGTGTGCCTGCAGGCATCGTTCACCGGTGGCGAAGACGGGCTGCAAGGTGTGCCACGCGGCGCGTTGTTCGGGTTGATTTCGCTTGAGTCAGACACTGCAATGTATTACCTTGTTGTGACGATATTCGTTGCCAGCTTTCTCGCGATTTCGCGCATCGTCAATTCGCCATTTGGCCAGGTGCTCAAGATGATTCGCGAAAACGAGCCACGTGCGATTTCGCTGGGATATCAGGTGGATCGTTACAAGCTGCTTGCGTTCGTGCTGTCCGCTGCGCTCGCGGGCATGGCGGGCTCACTTAAGACGCTGGTAATGGGTTTTGCCACCCTGTCAGACGTGCATTGGTCGATGTCGGGTGAGGTGATTTTGATGACGCTGCTCGGCGGTGTCGGCACTTTTTTTGGTCCCGTTTTCGGCGCCGGCATCGTCATATCGCTGCAGAACCTTCTTGCTGACAAAGTGGGCTCGTGGGTGACCGTCATCATCGGGGTGATCTTCGTGCTCTGCGTGCTTGCCTTCCGCAAAGGCGTGGTCGGCGAGTTGCAGGCGTACCTGGAGCGGCGTCGACGCACCACTTAGGCTGGCGCGTTCTTGCATTTCCCCTCTGAACGGTTGGCAGTGCACCACACATGCATCAAGTTTCCGCAACAGCAAAGCGAGATGGCGGCGCACGGAAAAGCTTAAGCGGGTGTGCATGGGGTCAAAATCTCGACAGCCCCAGAGATTCGCCGTGTTAGCCGTGCACTGAGATTTTTGGGCTAGACGCAATCGACTCTCGCCGCTTGTCCAACTATTTGAATGGACAAGCTCATAAAACCTCCCTTCGTACGCTCTTATCGGTAATCGTATTGACGCCGGCGTTCAGCGCGATCGCCCAGCCCGCCACGCCAGCGATTGATCAGCGTCAAGCCAGCCAGCAGGCCCGAATTGTGCTGGCAGCGCTCGCAATCATGGCGTTCTGGCGGGCACAGCGACGCGCGCCGGATACTGCATCGTCATCAGCATGAGGATGTAGCAGTTTGCGCCGAAATCCAGCAAAGCAGGGTATCAAGTCAACGCGTAACCAGATGTAAAAGCCGCTGCGCTTCGTAAACGCAGCTCGCTGGTAATCGTTTTGGAAGCATGCGTCAACGTTCGCATTTTTACGAAAGACGCGCCAATCAGACATTGCGAACCACGCGACTCATTGCAAAACAAAGGAGCATTCATGAGCACCATCGTCCGCACCCTCATCGCCTCGGCCATCGCTGCAATCTCGATCAGCAGCTTCGCACAGACCGGCACGCCGAACATCGATCAACGACAAGCTAACCAGCAAACCCGTATCGATCAAGGCAAAGCCACTGGCACCCTCAGCAAACGTGAAGCAGCACGCATGGAAGCGGGGCAGGCCAAAGTGGCGGGCATGAAGCAAGCCGCCAAAGCCGACGGCAAAGTGACGCGTGCTGAACGCAAGGCGATCCAGAAAGAGCAGAACAAACAAAGCCGCCGCATCAAAACGCAGAAGCACGACGGCAACAAGCGCTAGTCGCCAGTCAACCGACTGATAAAAAAGGCGCATCTCAGTGCGCCTTTTTTCTTCGTCGAAGCGTACTACTCAATTGCGGTTGCCACGACCAGGTAATTCGACACGATGTTGAATCCCGACACCACCGAAGTATCGCTAATTTCAGTTTTCAAGTTGCCAACGTTCGGAATGCTCCAGGAGGTTGCACTGGTAATCGACGTTGACGCGGCGTATTTGGTGGTTTGGTCCACCTTGAATTTGCAGGCGTTGAAGGTGCCCGCAGGCACGGTGACCGACTCCATTCCCAGAAAGGTTGTGGTGCCCGTCTGCGTGCCATTACCGATGACCTGCGTCGGATTAAATACGATAGCGAAGGTGTAAGTCACCGCCTGGCCCACTGTCCATTTCTTGGGATAGACGAGGCCCGGTTCCCAGTAAGTATCTTGCACGGGTGCCGTACCGCCACGAGTTCCGAGGAGCGTGTAGTCGTTCGCATTGTCCTGAAAATACTGCACACCGGGCGGGCTCAAGTTGGTCGTACCCGTTACCGTTGCGGTGGTGAACAAGCGTGCCGCAGACTTCCCGTTGAACGTGACCGGCGTCAAGTCATAGTCGTACGTTGTGATGCTGGTGCTGACGCTACTCGTACCCAGCGTGCTGGTGGTGGTCTGCGTGGTAATTTTTTTCTTGCTCTCTACGATGGCGCCACAGTCGCTTGATCCAGTCGACGGCGGTGTCACCACTGCGGCTGACGCTGGCGTAGCTGCGGTGGCGCAGAACGCGGCGCTCTCGCCCACATAGCCCGCTGTCACCGCTGCGTTGTACGTTGAAAGGCTTGCGCTGTAGCGATGATTCGAAGTCTTGCCACTTGCCGCCGCACGGAAGCCGCGATAGATCGTGGTCGTTCCAGCAGCGCAGGTGCCACTGGTGGGCTGCTGCGTCGCGAAGTCATAGTCTTCGTAGCTAAATCCGGCCAGATTCTGCGCGCGGATGCTCTCGCAATCAACACCCTGACGACCATAAAAATGGGAGCTCACGTAGGGCGCCGTCGCGCTGATGTAAAAGCGACAAATTTTGGTCTGACTCGCCGTCGCGCTCGCCACCGCGGTCGCCTGAAACGTCATGCCAGTGCGCTGAAAATCAGCCACAGCATCGAGCGCCGTTTGCTCAGGGCCGCGACCGGTGATGAAGTACGCATCGAGCGTCTTGTTGTAATACTCAACCACCGTGACCGTTTGCGCCTGCGCACCGAGCGCTGACAACGCAAACGCCGCAGCCACGACTAGCGCTCCATGCGCGCATAGATTTCTAAAACTCACTGTCTACCCCCGAATTAAAAGCGCAGACGACGCTGCGCTGAATTTAGTTATTGCCTGCTCCGGCACCACGGCACCGAAGCTAGAAGGATAAGACTTAAAGGAGAGAAATCCTGCGCCTTATTGGAAATATCGGCACAGGGTCATCGCTTTTGCAATCGGGTTTCTTGCTCGTCAAGAGTGCATTGGCATAGCGCACATCACTGCGAGCGCGTGAGTTTCCAGACAACGGTCACAGGGCCCTCAACGCGCGTGCCTTCAATCGTCGTACCAGCGGCGGTGACTGTGCCCGCTTCGCTACCAAAAAATATGGCTAAAACCTGATCGCTATATGAAACTTCCGGGGGCGGGCAGGCGTGCATTACGGTCCAAACCGTTGCCCCGGCACCGCTCCAGGTGGGCGGGTTGGTGCTGTTGTCGATCATCAGGATTCCGTCGCCCAGGCTGATGGACGCGCTGGCGGGCGTCGACGGACAGTGAAAATCAACAAAGCTTGCGGTTCCCGACGGCTGATAGGTAGAGACATTCCCGTTGGTATTCAGCAATGTCCATTTCACCTGGGCCGTGGCACTGAACAAATCTGTCGTGGTGAAGGTGCTCCCGGACCAGGAATCATCGACAATGGTGAAGTTCGATACGACCTGATACTTGTCAGTCCCCCGGCCCAGCGTCGCGCTCACCGCCACCAAGCTCGGTGAGGGCTTGTTAGCGGGGGCTACGTAGGTCGCGCTGTAGCGCCCGCTCGCCGCAACCGTTCCCACCGTCGCGTTGCCGTCGGATGCGCCGTTCACGGCCCAGGCCGACACCGTCACG
>JAYWAQ010000529.1:0-3968 GCA_043782305.1 Burkholderiales bacterium | reverse complement strand
TCACCGGAGGCGCCAGCGTCTCGGCGCAATGGCAAAGCGCGCTCGGCGGCAAGCAGACCAGCAGCCTGATTCCTGCGGTCGCAAACGGCAAGGTAATTGCTGCGCATCCGAGCGGCGCCATCGTCGTTCTCGACGAGAAATCCGGCGCGTCGATCGGACGTTTTCAGATTCCAGCGGGTAAAGGCGATGTTTCGGGCGGTGTGGCCGCATCAGCCGACATGATTGTTGTCGGCACCAATAAAGCCGAAGTGATCGCGCTCGATTTGAACGGCGCTGTTCGCTGGACGTCAAAAGTTTCAAGCGAAGTGATCGCACCGGCGGCGATTTCTGAAGCTGCCGTCATCGTGCTCGGCGGCGACGGCTCGATCAGCGCGCTCGACCCAAAAACCGGCGTGCGGATCTGGACGATTCAGCGCGTGTTGCCTTCACTTACCGTTCGCTCCAGCGCGATTCCGGTGACGCTGCGCGCGGCTGTTTTCGTGGGTACGCCGCAGGGCAAATTGCTGGCTATTGACGCCAGCAACGGCGCCGTCGGCTGGGAAGCGACCGTGGCAACGCCAAAGGGCGCGTCCGAACTTGAGCGTCTGGTTGACGTCGTGGGCCGTCCCGCAGTGGATGGCGAACGAATCTGCGCAGCAGCATTTCAGGGCCGCGTCGCGTGCTTCGACGTGGTACGCGGCACCCTGCTCTGGTCGCGCGATGTGAGCTCGTTAACGGGCGTGCTGCTCGACAACAAAAATGCCTACAGCGTCGACGAAAAGGGCGTGGCTCAAGCATTTGACAAGACCACGGGCGGCACGGTGTGGAAGCAAGACGTACTCGCGGGCCGACGCGCTACTGGCACTGCGTTGCTCGGCGACTATCTAGCCGTGCAAGACTCAGAAGGCACCGTACACCTCGTTGAGCGGGCGAGCGGCAAGATTGCCGGACGTGGTCTCGGCGACACTTTCATTTCCGACGTCGGCTTGGTCGCCAGCGGCGATGGCGCATTGATTCAAACCCGGAGCGGGCAACTTGCCTCGGTGTCTGCGCGCTAGTTGCGCGTATGACTCACGCGTGCGTCAGCACTGACGCACGGCAAAACCGCTCCCCTATTTCCGACAGCGACAGGCCCTAGAAAATGCTCCCCACCATCGCTCTCGTCGGACGCCCCAATGTCGGGAAGAGCACGCTCTTCAACCGGCTGACGCGTTCCCGGAACGCCCTGGTCGCGGACTTTCCCGGCCTCACACGTGATCGGCAATACGGTCAGGGTCACATGGGCGACCGCAAGTTTGTGGTCATCGACACCGGTGGCTTTGAACCGGTCGCAAAAGAAGGCATCCTCAAGGAAATGGCGCGCCAGACGTTGCAAGCGCTGGATGAGGCCGATGTCGTGATCTTTCTGGTGGACGGTCGGGCTGGGGTGACGCCGCAAGACGCGCGTATTGCCGATTTGCTGCGCAAACGCGGTCGCTCGATTTACCTTGCGGTTAACAAAACCGAGGGCATGAACGACGCGCGTGTCACGGCTGAGTTCTACGAACTGGGAATCGGCGATCCGTACGCGATTTCGGCGACGCAGGGTGATCGGGTCAGCGCTTTGATCGAGATGGTGCTGGAAGAGCAGGCTCCTGTTGCGCCTGAGCCCGAAATTGTGGCGGTTGAAAAACGACCCGCACGCGAACTTGTGGAAGGAGAAGAAGGCGAAGAACCCGAGTTCCAGCCCGAACCGCCACCGCGCACCAAAATCGCAGTTGTAGGTCATCCGAACGTCGGCAAGAGCACGCTGGTCAACGCTCTGCTCGGTGAAGAGCGCGTTATCGCGTTTGATCAGCCGGGCACCACGCGCGATTCGATTTATCTCGATTTCACCTACAAAAAACGTGATTACACGCTGATCGACACGGCGGGGATCAGGAAGCGCGGCAAAACCACCGAAGCCATCGAAAAATTCTCGGTGATCAAGACGTTACAAGCAATTGAGGACGCCAACGTGGTGATCTTCGTCGTCGACGCGACCGCTGGTATCAGCGACCATGACGTGCAACTGGCATCATTCATTCAGGACGCGGGCCGTGCGCTCGTGATCTGCATCAATAAATGGGACGCAGCTGACTCAGACGCTCGGAAAATCATCAATGATGACGTGACGCGAAAGCTCTATTTCGTCGACTACGCCGAGACCGTCACCACGTCTGCCACCGCGAAACAGGGGCTCGACAAGATCATGGCCACGGCCAACCGCGCCCACGCCGCCGCGTTCAAAAAGCTGCCGACCCCCAAGCTCACGCGCGCCCTGCAAGAGGCCATGGTCAAGCAGCAACCGCCACGCGCGGGCACTATCCGCCCGAAGCTGCGCTATGCCCACCAAGGCGGTAGCAATCCGCCTGTGGTGGTGATTCACGGCACTTCGCTCAACAAGTTGTCGGACATGTACACGCGCTATCTGGAGCGATTTTTTCTGGATTACTTCGAACTCAAGGGCACGCCGGTGCGACTTGAGCTGCGTACGGGGCATAATCCGTATGCGGAGGATGACAAATCGGGTCGTCGCAAGCGCTAGCAATCTCGGCGCTCGGCCGGCTTGAACTTCCTGTCTCCGTCACCATCTGAACCCTAAGTGGGCGCAGCTGGCGAGTTTCACTGCGAAGTACCATCCAACAAGAATTTCGGAGAATAAGAAATGAGCAACAAAGGGCAATCCCTACAAGACCCGTTCCTGAACACACTACGCAAAGAGCACGTTCAGGTCTCCATCTACCTTGTCAACGGCATCAAGTTGCAGGGTCAGGTCGAATCTTTCGACCAGTACGTCGTCCTCCTCAAAAACACCGTCACCCAGATGGTGTACAAACACGCGATTTCCACGATCGTTCCCGCTCGCGCTGTGAACATTCCGCACGGAGACGAAGCGTCTGAGTAACGGCATTACCCGCCGACATTTCCGCGCGGTGAGCTCGCCCCGTGTTTGACCGTCACGCGGGTAACGACCGCGCGGTTCTCGTGCAACTTGCCTTTGGCAAGGCACCGATGACCGATGACATCGAAGAGCTGAAATCGCTCGCCTCAAGCGCGGGCGCAGACACGGCGGACGTCATCACGGGCCGCCGGGATCGCCCCGATCCGGCGCTCTACGCCGGAAAAGGTAAAGTCGAAGAAATCGGTGCTGCCTGCGTCACGCAGTCGGCCGAACTCGTGATCTTCAACCACACGCTTTCAGGCGCGCAAGAGCGCAATCTTGAGAAGGCGCTGTCCTGCCGAGTGATCGACCGACGCTCGCTGATTCTCGACATATTCGCCATGCGGGCGCGCAGCGCCGAAGGCAAGCTGGCCGTTGAACTGGCGCAACTCGAACATCTCTCGACACGCCTCGTGCGCGGCTGGTCGCATCTGGAGCGCCAGCGCGGCGGTATCGGCATGCGCGGCCCCGGCGAAAAGCAACTTGAAATCGATCGCAGCCTCATCACGATCAAGATTCGTGCGCTCAAGGAGCGATTGGAGAAGGTCGACAAGCAACGGCAGACCCAACGTCGGCGTCGCGAGCGATCACGCACGATTTCCATTGCTATCGTTGGCTATACCAACGCGGGCAAAAGCACGCTCTTCAATCGTCTGACTGCTGCGGGCACGTACGCGGCTGATCAATTGTTTGCGACTCTTGATACCACCGTTCGCAAGCTCTACGTCGCGGATGCACAGCCGCTGGTTGTCTCTGACACAGTCGGTTTCGTGCGCGATTTGCCGCACGAACTGGTCGATGCGTTCAAAGCAACCCTGCTCGAAGCGGTGGAAGCTGATCTGCTGCTACACGTCGTTGACGGAGCGAGCGATCAGCGCGATCAACAGATCGAGGCCGTGAACGCTGTGCTTGAAGACATCGGCGCAGCCGAAATCCCGCAGCTCATCATCGTCAACAAGTGTGATCTGCTCGGGTTGGGCAGCGACGCTGGGCGCGTTGAGACCGACGACATTGGGCAGGCGCGTCG
>JAYWAQ010000528.1:0-3969 GCA_043782305.1 Burkholderiales bacterium | reverse complement strand
CGTAGACCGACACGTCCAGCGAATCGAGCACTTTTTCGAAGCGCTCATTAGTGGTGCGCAGATCACCAATGGACTTCAGATACACGCGGTCACGCTCGGTTTCTGCCTCGCGGCGCATGCGTTGCTGCTTGCGCAAGCCGATCAGCGTCCACACCATGAGTCCGGTTAGTGCGAGGACAGCGGTGGACAGCGTGAGGTTCGGCAACAACGACGATGGTTTGGCGCCCACGAGCGTAATTTGCAGGTCGCGCCACGGCAGCGACAGCGGCACCGTGTGCTTGAGCACGCCTGACTCGATGTGCATCGCCTCCGCGTTGGTCATGCCCTGACCGCTCGTGTCGCTGAGCACGATGCGGTATTTTCGGCCTGCCCACTCCGGGGCGCTTCGTTCCAGCAATTCGTCGAACAAAATCACTGCATTAATGCTGCCCTGAAACTGATCGTTGCTCATGATCGGTGCCGAATATTCGATTGTGAATCGCCCCTGATCATTACGGAACGGATGCGAATAAGTGCTGCGCGCGGTCTTCCGAGTCAGGCTCATCATCCACACCTGATCGGCAAACGGGGCCCGGCCGCGTTTCACAATCTCAAGCGAGCGCGCTCCTGGCGCATGACGCATGACCTCAAAATCAGGCTTCACCCGCAGCACATCCGTGATGTAGCCTGATTCAATCGCACGTTTGCCCGCGATGCGATCAAATTCCTCGGACGAAATGCGCTCTGCTCCGACATCGAGCGCCAGTCGATCAAAAAACTGCTGATCGGCCTCCAGACGGCGCGTAATCGACTGCTCGACCACCGCAGCATCGCGCACAATTTCAGCGCGACCGAAGTCGGCCTCATGCTGCGCCACGAAATAGATGAGCAGCATCATCCCGGCAGCAAATGCGAGCAGCATCCATTCGTGCACATACCAGTCGCGCTCTGGCTTGTTCGCGGCGATTCGGGGGCTCACCAGCGGCGTTTTTTCAATCGGGATATCAGACATAGCCTCATTTTATGATTCGGTGTACGCTACTCGCTGAAGCCAACGGCGTCAACGGCGTTGGCGAGCGGATATTGCGGCTCAACGCAAAAATTAAGGAGGACGAACATGCTGGTCAGTGAAATTCTTCGCATCAAAGGCAGCACCCTGTTTGCTGCTGCACCCGATACGAGCGTGGCTGAAGCCGTGCATTCCATGGCGTCGCTGGACATTGGTTCGCTGGTGGTCATGGAAAAAGGCAAGCTTGTCGGAATGCTCACATTTCGCGAGCTGATCAAGGTGCTCGACGAGCGCGGTGACGCGCTGAAAGCCATGGCGGTCGGCGAAATCATGGAGCGCGACCCACTGACTTCCGATCCGGCAATGGACGTGCAGCAGTTGCGCAAAAGCATGCTGGAGCGGCATGCGCGCTATATCCCGGTGATGGACGGCAGCACGCTCATGGGCGTGGTGTCGTTTCACGACGTGGCGAAAGCGGTGTTCGAAGAGCAAAGCTTCGAGAATCGCATGCTCAAGAGCTACATCAAAAATTGGCCGGATGAAGAGGAAACTTCGGCACAGCCGTTGAACTAGGTCGCACTGCCGTCGCAGCTATTGGCGAATCGCCTCGATCTGAATGACGAGGCGCGTTGCGTCGGAGACGAAGGGCACCAGATAGTTCATGCCGAAGTCGCTGCGTTTGATGAACGCATCAAAATCGCCGCCGCACACCTGTTTTCTGAATACCGGGCTCATGTAGCAGTTGTAATTGCTCGCCTTAAGGGTGATCGGATTGGTTTTTCCGTTCAGCGTTAGCGTTCCTGCAATTTCAGTAACACTATCGCCATCAAATTTGAATTGCTCGCCTTTGAAAACCGCGGTTGGAAATTCGTCTGAATTGAAAAAGCTTTTGCCTTGTAGCAGCTTGTCAAATACCGCAGTGCCGGTGCTGATGGACTTGAGCTCAATGCTGATTTCTACCTTGCCTGTTTTCGCGATGGTGTTGATGGTGATGTAGCCGTCTTTCTTGTCAAAACGACCCCGGCTGGTCGAGGTGCCAAAGTGTTTCGCCTCCCAGGTGACAAACGTATGTGTCGGTTCAATCACGTAGGTTTCGGGGCCGATGTTGTCCGAGGGCGACTGCGCAAACGTCAGGCAGGTTGCCAAACCCGACGCGATCACAGCGAAGCAGAGTCCGATACTCGAAATTGAACGAAAAATGCTCATCAAAGTGTGCCCATTCCGGTGATCGTCAGCTTGACTCTGACAGCCACCTCGTTTGCCACCAGCGAGGTGTCGTTCCAGTCGCCATCGCCGATTTTGAATTCAAGGCGCTTCACGGTGAATTCACTTCGCGCCGTGGTGACGCCAACTGCTTGCGTGAGCGTAATCGGGGCCGTGACGTCTCGCGTGTTGCCCTTGATCGCGAGCTTGCCAGTCACCTCAAATTTGCCGCCGCCCAGCGATTTGATGGCGGTCGACGTGAACTTCGCCTGAGGGATTTTTAGCGAGTCAAACCAGCCCGGTTTGCCGAGTTCCTTTTCGGTTTCCGTGTTGCCGATATCGACGCTTGCGAGATCAACGGTGAAGGCGATTTTGCTGGTATCGGGTTTCTTGGGATCGAAGTTGAGGTCGGCTTCAAACTTCTTGAATTTGCCCTCAACCGGCACACCCATTTGCTTGCTGGCGAAGCTGATGTCGCTTTGCGCGGCGACCAGTTTCTGCTGCGCGCTGACGGGCGCGGGTAGCACCAAAATGAGCACCGAAATGAGCACCGCAAAAACCAGCGGCACCAGCAACAAAAACCGTCTAAACATGGAATGAACGACCACCAAAAAAAGAACGCAACCAATACTACCGCGCTAGCGTGAACTCATGGGCCACATTCGCGACATTAGCCGGTCTTTGTCGATCCACTGATGTTTGGCTGCGGCGGCGATGTGCAGTACGACGCACGTCGCCAGCCCATAAGCCAGCCAGTGATGTAACCCTTTGATCGTATCGGCGAGTTCACGATTTTTTTCCAGAAGATCAGGCAGTGGGATCAGCGCGAACAGCACAATCGGGAAGCCCGCCGCATTGCTGTACTCCCAGCCGGAGAGCGGAACGGCGAAGAACAACACGTAGAGTAGCGAGTGCACGGCTTTGGACGCCGCCACTTGCCAACCCGGCATCGCGTCGGGCAGAAGAGGAGCGCGGTGCGACAACCGCCACAACAACCGCAGAGCCGAGAGCGCGAGGATCACGATGCCCGCCCATTTGTGCCAGTTGAAGAGCTTCAGGCGCTGCGGCGACATCGCCAGATCGGTCATGTACAAGCCAACGCAAAAGCTCGCGATGATCATGACCGCGAGCAGCCAGTGCAGGATCGTCGCGAAGGGCGAGTAACGGGCCGATGCTGCGACGTTTGAATTCATGCCGCAGTTATACGCCGCGCTGCTTTGTCGGGCAATGCCCTAGCTTTGCGCCCGGGAAGGTCTCAACACCAAACCCACCGCCGCCACAATCGCCAACAGCGCGACATAGTCAAACGGTCGCGGCCGCTCGCCGAGCAACAACATCCCGCTGCCAAAGCCAACAATCGGCACCGCAAGCGAGCTGATGCCCGTCACCTGCGCGGGTAACGCGCGCACAAGCTCGTTCCAGGCGAACCAGCAAAATCCAAACACGATCACCACGTTAAACAATAGCCCCGCCCAGGCGGAAGTTGAGACGGGCAGCCACGGCCCGTGGCCGAACGCGACCAGGCCCAGGACGATTGGCCAGCCGCCCAAGGCGAAACTCCAGATCATCAGGGTGGTGGTCGGGATGGATTTTGGAAAGCGCTTGAACATGACGATGCCGATGGCCCATACAAGCCCCGCGCCGACCATCAGTAAAGCACCAATCGGTGCGCTTTTCAGCGTCTGAAACTCGTCAACGAGCAAGAGCAGAATCCCTGTCATCCCAAGCGTGATCGCCGTCAGCCGCGATTTGGTCAACGCCTCGTTCATCATGAATCG
>JAYWAQ010000527.1:0-3972 GCA_043782305.1 Burkholderiales bacterium | reverse complement strand
ACCGATGCCCATCCCATGAAATTCCATAAGGACGGTGCTGTCAACTTCCCGTACCTGTCCGACGGCATGTGGTTTCTTACGCAGCACAAACGTTGGGGCCTGCTCAAGGAGCATCCAGACTATCTGAATGTAGCCAAGTCGATCAACAAAATCGATATCTACAAAAAGGCCGCTGCGGCAGCCAAGGTCAATGTGCCCAAGAGCGACATGCGTTCGTCCAAACTGATCGATGGCGTGGTTTGGGACGGAACGAACCCCAAGGCGTATGCCGATAGTTTCAAGTTCAAGGTCTAGCTGGATCACCGGCTACGAAAGGCAAATACATGAGTGCAACTTTGACCATTGACGCGATGCTTACCACCTCCGGCGACGCCGTCGTGGCCGCCATGCCCGCGCCCGAAGCGCCCGCTGAGGTCATCCTCATGACCGCAGAACAAATTGCTGCCGCTACCGAGCGTGAAGCGCAAACGCAACTCGCCGTTCGCCGTCGCCGTGAGCGCCTTGCGAGCTTCGTGCAAAGCATCGTGCCCGGCCTGGTCGGTATCCTGATTTTTCTGCTGTTGTGGCAGGGGCTCACGCACGTCGCGACGCAAATCCCTGGCCCCGCGAAAGTGTGGGACAGCGGGGTGAAGTTGTTCAGCGATCCGTTCTACCGAAAAGGCCCAAACGATCAGGGCATTGGCTGGAATATTCTGGCGTCATTGCAGCGTGTGGGTCTGGGCTTCGGTCTGGCCGCATTGGTGGGCATTCCGGCGGGTTTCATGATTGGACGATTCGAGTATCTGAACCGCATGACCTCGCCGATCATCAGTCTCTTGCGTCCGGTGTCACCACTGGCGTGGTTGCCCATCGGGCTCATGGTGTTCAAGGCCGCCAACCCAGCCGCAATCTGGGTAATTTTCATCTGCTCCATCTGGCCGATGATCATCAACACCGCGACCGGCGTGCAACGCATTCCGCAAGATTATTTGAACGTCGCAAGAGTGTTGAATCTCTCCGAATGGAAAGTATTCACGAAGATTTTGTTCCCTGCGGTGCTGCCCTATATGTTGACGGGTGTGAAGCTCTCCATCGGCGTCGCATGGCTCGTGATCGTCGCGGCGGAAATGCTCACAGGCGGCGTCGGCATTGGCTTCTGGCTGTGGGACGAGTGGAACAATCTGGTCGTTGAACACATCATCATCGCGATCTTCACCATCGGCATCGTAGGACTCCTGCTTGAGCAGGCACTGATCTGGGTCGCCAAACGATTCCAGTTTGATTGAACGGAGAACATCATGTCAAACCCATTTCATTTAGTCGTCGATAACGTCGACAAACGGTTCAACACGAAGCAGGGCGAATTCATCGCGATTCGAGACATCAATCTACGCGTTCAACGCGGTGAATTCACGGCGCTGATCGGTCACTCAGGCTGCGGCAAGTCGACCCTACTCAATCTGATCGCCGGTCTCGATGTCGCCACGAGCGGTGTGCTTGTTTGCGCGGGCCGCGAAATTTCAGGACCGGGGCCGGATCGTGGTGTCGTGTTTCAGAACCATTCGCTGCTGCCGTGGCTCACCTGCTTCGACAATGTCTACCTCGCCGTCGAACGCGTTTTCTCGGCGACGGAAAAGAAGCCGCAACTCGTCGCACGCACCGAAGCCGCACTTAAAAAGGTTGGCCTCACGCACGCCACACACAAGCATCCGAACGAAATTTCTGGCGGCATGAAACAGCGCGTCGGTATCGCGCGAGCTTTGTCAATTGAGCCCGCCGTGTTGCTTCTGGACGAGCCGTTCGGCGCGCTCGACGCGTTGACGCGCGCTCACCTGCAGGACGAATTGATGCGCATCGTGGCCGACACTAAATCAACGGTGGTGATGGTCACGCATGATGTTGACGAAGCCGTATTGCTGTCCGACAAAATCGTGATGATGACCAACGGGCCATCCGCCACCATCGGCGAAATTCTCGACGTGAAACTGGCGCGACCGCGTGATCGTCTTGAGCTCGCCGAGGATACGGACTATCACCACTATCGCAAGGCCGTAGTGGAGTTTTTGTATTCGAAACAGAAGAAGGCGGCGTAGCGAAAAGCGCCAATAGCTTTTTGTTAAAACGCTTTCTGCATTGGGGCTAGACTTAATAAATGCAGATTGTCGATACATGACGATTTAGCAATCTAGCCCTTGTGCACATTCAATGTTCTATAAAAGCTGCTTGCGCCTACTGCTTTGGTTCGCCTCTAAAAAATCACTTCGTCACAAAATAAAGCAGCACGAAATTCAAAATGATCGATAGCGCGGCAACCACCTGCCAGGTGCGCAGTCGGTTTCGCGTAGCAAGCGGTTGCCGCAGCGTGCTTTGCCGGGTCGAGGTGGCGGACAGCGGGCCTTGCTCGACTGCGAGTAGAAGCTCTTCCGCCGTTTCAAACCGCAACGCCGGATCAGCCGCCAGCGCGCGCAGAATGATGTTTTCAAACCAGCCGGGACAATCGGGTCGCCAGCGCGAGAGCGGCGTCGGCTCGCCGAAATTGGGCGTCTGGAACGGCTCGATTTCGCCGTACGGATATTTGCCCGAGAGCAGGTGATACAGCGTGACGCCTACTGCGTAAATATCACTTTGTGCTGACGGCTCGGCACTGTCAAACAATTCTGGCGCCAGGTAGGACGGCGTGCCCGCTCGCGTGGCGTTGGACAGCTCGGCAACCTCGAATCCTGACACCGCGACCCCGAGATCGAGCACGCGCAATTGCCCGTCATCGCCGAGATGAATGTTCTCGGGCTTAATGTCACGATGAATGATGCTGCGACGATGCAGCGCACCCACGGCGCGCGAGAGTTCAACCGCGTATTTGATCGCTTCAGGGATGGTAATTTGTCCGCCGAGTTTGAGCTGCTGCGCTAGCGTCTTGCCGTCGTGAAAGGTGCTGAGACTGTACGAGGCCGACGCGTTCTCGGGCGCATCCACGTTCTGCGCGAAAAAGCGCGCGACGACGCGTTTGTTGAGCCAGCGCTCATGAGCAAACGCAAGGCGCTCATGCGCATCGGCGTGAGCGTCGCGGCTTAAAGCTTTCATCGCCAACTGGCGACCCTGAGCGTCACGTACACGATAGAGCACCGTGATGCGAGACAAGTGAATTCGCTCTTCTACCGTGAAGCCGTCGAACACCTGGCCGACTTCAAGCGGCGGCAGCGCGGCCAATTCTTTCGCCGCGTGCAACACGTCGCGCAGCGCGTTGGCGTCAACGTCATCCACGCGCACGATGAGCGCCGTGGCGTTGTCCTTGCCGCCCATCTGGTGCGCTGATTCGACAATGCTGCGCGCGACGTGAGCGACGGAATCCTTCGCCGTTGCGGCATGAGTCAGCTCGCGCTGCAAGTCGGAGGCGGCAACCGCGGACCACACGCCGTCGCTGACGAGCGCGAACACATCCCCCGCGCGCGCAAGCCCAAAGCCGTGATCGGCCGTGATCGAGGTGTCGAGCCCCACCGCCCGCGTCAGCACATGCTCCATCTCGGGCCGCTGCCAGACGTGGTCGGTGGTCAGTGCTTGCAGGTTGCCGTCACGCAGCAGATAAATGCGGCTGTCGCCCACGTGCGCGAAGTGATACATGCTGCCGCGCAAGACGAGCGTGGTGAGCGTGGTGGCCATGCCGATCAGGTCGGGGCTCGCCTTGGCCTGCGTTTGCACCCAGCGGTTCAGTGCGCTGTAAATCTTGTCGAGCGACTGCGATACTTCCCAAGTGTCCGGCGTGGCGTAGTAATCGGCGAGTACGTTGCGGGCGCAGTGCTCGGCGGCCTCACGCCCGCCGCCTGCACCGGAGACGCCATCAGCGACGACCGCTGCAAACCCCTTACTCGCGAGATCCGCACCATGCGGTGTCACGCAGCCGGTGAAGTCCTCATTGCGGGCGCGCGGGCCGGTGGCGCTGAAGTGAGCTACTGTGACGGAGAGCGGCATGGGAAACTCAGACAGGCAATAGGGAAG
>JAYWAQ010000526.1:0-10978 GCA_043782305.1 Burkholderiales bacterium | reverse complement strand
TGGGCACCCCAGAAGCTCATCTGGCCCCACGGCAGGAGGTATCCGAAGAACGCCTCCGCCATCAGGCAGAGATAAATCAGCATGCCGAAAATCCACAGCAGTTCTCTCGGCTTGCGGTAGCTGCCGTAGAGCAGACCGCGACACATGTGCAGGTAGACAACGATGAAAAACGCGGATGCGCCTGTCGAATGCATGTACCGGATAAGCCAACCGTAGTCGACGTCGCGCATGATGTATTCGACTGAACCGAACGCATAAGCCGCATCAGGCTTGTAGTTCATCGTAAGGAAGATGCCGGTCACGATTTGCAGGACGAGCACCATGAGTGCCAGCGACCCGAAGTAGTACCAAAAATTGAAATTCTTCGGCGCGTAGTACTCGGTCAGATGCTCTTTGATCATCCCGGTCATCGGAAAACGGGCGTCAACCCATTTGAGAACAGGATTTGTGAACATGGATGGGGTGGTGGATGCCATAACTGCTAAGCCTCCTTACCGTCTTGGCCGATGCCGATGACGAGATTGTTGCCGTCAACCTTATACGGCGGAATTGAAAGGTTAGTGGGTGCGGGTGACCCGGTAAACACGCGACCCGCCAAGTCAAATTTCGAGCCATGGCAAGGGCAATAAAACCCCCCTGGCCAATCATTACCAAGCTCACCGGGCGTGAGCTTAGCCGTGGGCGAGCAGCCCAGATGCGTACATACGCCTTCCATCACCATCAACTCGGGCGTAATGGAGCGCGTTTTGGCGTTCACATAATCCGGTTGCTTCGATTTTTTCGAATCTGCATCGGTTAACTGCGAAACTGGAATTGCTTCGAATGCTGCGACCTGTTCGGGCGTGCGTTTCATCACCCAGACGACCTTACCGCGCCATTCGACGTTGAGCTTTTCGCCCGGTTTCAGGCCGGAAATGTCGACTTTTACCGGCGCACCGGCCGCTTTGGCGCGCTCTGAAGGCGCCAGCGACGCAACTAATGGCGCGACGATAGCCGCCCCCGTAATAGCACCGGGCACCGCAGCAACGGCGATGACGGTGTTGCGTCTTGATTTATTGATGGGTCCGCTCATTGATTGGATGTCCGCGATTCCGAAGGGTCGTTTTTGAAGCTTTGAGAGGCCCGACACACGACGTTCGGGGCAAAAAAAGCCCCAAGAACATGAATGGTCGGGAAAACCATAAGATTTTATCCGAACCGCGCACGCGTTTTGCAATGCCGTAGTGGGAACCGCGCCACAGAACGCTCTGCGGGCGATTTCAGGCACCTCTGGCGGGTGCCAACAGGCAGCTAAATGCGCTATTCTTGCGGGCTCGCTGCGGCGCAGCAATCATTCCACTTATCTAGAGAAAATCATGTCACTGAACGTTAGCCCGCATGTTGGACTCGTCGGTTGGCGCGGCATGGTCGGCTCCGTTCTCATGCAACGCATGAGCGCTGAGCGCGACTTTGACGCCATTCAAACCACCTTTTTCAGCACCTCTTCCGCCGGTAAACCGGCGCCAAAGATTGACGGCTGCACAGTATTTGACCCGATTTTGAAAGATGGCAACGACATTGCCGCGCTCAAAGGCATGGACGTGATCATCACCTGCCAGGGCGGCGACTACACCAAGGCCGTGTACGCGCCGCTGCGCGCGGCAGGCTGGAAGGGACACTGGATTGACGCCTCGAAGATTTTGCGCATGGCCGACGACGCCATCATCATTCTCGACCCGATCAACATGCCGGTCATCCAAAACGCGCTGGCTAAAGGCGTGACCAACTGGATCGGCGGCAACTGCACCGTGAGCTGCATGTTGATGGGTATCGGCGCGCTGTACAAGGCCGGTCTGGTCGAGTGGATGCAAACGTCTACCTATCAGGCGGCGTCCGGCGGCGGCGCGCCGAACATGCGCGAACTGCTTACGCAATATGGCGCGCTGTATGGCGAAGTGGCCGATCTACTCGCCGATCCGGCCAGCGCGATTCTTGAAATTGATCGAAAAGTGGCCGCCAAGCAACGCGCCTTCACGCCAGCTGAAACCGAGCATTTCCGTGGCATTCCGCTCGGCGGCAATCTCATTCCGTGGATCGACGCAGATCGCGGCGACGGCACTACCCTTGAAGAATGGAAAGGCGGCGCGGAGACCAACAAGATCATGGGCCTGGGCTCAATGTTCGGAACGCCGGAAATTCCGATTGATTCGACGTGCGTGCGCATCGGCTCCATGCGCTGCCACGCGCAGTCGCTCACCTTCAAACTGACCAAAGACGTACCGCTCGCCGACATCGAAGCGATGATCGCCCACGACAACGAATGGGTGACCTTCGTGCCAAACGAACGCGAAGCCACCGAGAAAAATCTCACCGCGATGAACGTCGCCGGAACCATGAACATCCCGGTTGGCCGCGTACGCAAACTTGCGATGGGGCCGCAGTATTTGGGCGCATTCACGATTGGCGATCAATTGCTGTGGGGCGCGGCGGAGCCGTTGCGGCGGATGTTGCGGATTATTCAGGAAAGTTGAGCGAAATAGCGAGTGGCGAAGGCGGCACCGCAGCAGTCTGTAACTGCCCCGGCCACGCCGACTTATTCAGCGCTCCGCCGCAACAAGTACGGCTACCCGTGTCGACTTCGAATGCCGACCTTGAAGCGTTTTTAGCGGAGGATGAGCTTCGCCACATCACTCCGTTGAAAATGCTCGCGTTATTTCGCGATGACATGCGAACTGTCCCGATTAGTGCAAATGGGGAAAGAGCGTTTTTACTGTTAATGCCACGCTCGGCGAGCCAATGGGACACGGCGAACTATCCCGACGCAACGTTGGTAATTTTTCCCGTGCTTGCGGCTGTGCATTCAGACGCCATGATCGCGGCGTGCGTGCATGCAATACTTTTCAGTGCAGCCGCTGACCGGTTTGTCGTAAAGACGTGCGAGCGCGATCTGATTGCGGCCCTGCGCTCCGCTTTGCCGACGCTAAGTTATCAACGCGCGTTGTGTACATTCATACCCACCGACGAAGCCGCATTTGGATTCGTCAATCAAACCGATTTACCGTTGGGGGTGCAGTCGACAGCGCGCATTCCGTCGGAGGCATATCCGCTTCTGGCTGCGCATGATGTGTACGGTCAACGCGAACTCGAAACCATGTTCGCTGACGGGTCCGCACGGTGCCTGCTGAGTCGCGTGGAGAGCACCCCAGTGGCGATTGCGCTGAGTTTTCCGAACTCTCCAACGCTCCATGAAATCGGGTCGCTCTACGTGTCGCCGCCCGCTCGACGCGCGGGTCATGCCAGTGCGTTGGTGCGAGCGGCGCTGGCAGACAACGCGAGCCGCGGCCTGCGAGTCCGCTACGTGGTCGATGCGACCAACACGCCATCCATCAGCCTGGCGAAACGCTGCGGTTTACACGAGGTGATGCGCCTGGAACATTGGCTTTCGGCTTAAGGTGCCGACGCGTCAACGCACCCCAGCAGCGCTACGTTAGCTGCACGCCGCTGACAGAACCTCTCTCACAGCGCACCTCAATATTTAAGGAGAATTCTGATGTCATCCAAAGCGTTTCAGGCCTCACGCCGCGACTTTATGAGTGATTCCGCGAAGGCCTGTGTGGTCGCAGCTGCTGCGGTGGCAGCCCCCGGCGTTTTTGCGGCGCAACTTTCAGCGGCCCCCGTACTCGCGGCGACGGTGGCATCAGGCTCAAGTCTGGCGACCGTCGCTCACTCCGATTTGCTGCACGCTCTGGGCACGCGCATCGGACTTGAGATTGCTGACGAAATCGGCGGCGAAGGTGCGGATGCAGTGCCGCTCGCACTGTCCTACACCGACAGCGCAGGGCCAGCAATTGATCCACTGCAGGCGGGCATTGCTCATGCGATGGTGCTCGCCTGCGGCGCAGCGGGTGCGGCTTGTATCGAAACGAAGGCGCCTTACTCGTCTGTACTCGGCGTGGCACTCATCAGCAACCCGGCTACCGGGCGTATGGCGCGTGTTGAAATATTCCCGGAAGCTCTGAGTCATCTGACGATGATCCAGGAAGCAACCAACAGCGCTTCGTTGCAGAAACAGGCAGTGATGTCGGCAAACTCCGATGCCTTCTATCGGGTGACGTATCCAAGCTAGCCGCAGGTAGAGTTCAACTTCGGGTAAGGGGCACCCCAAGCAATTCGGTTTCGGGGTGCTCACGCTTACGCAGAGGTACCCCGCAGCTGCTTCAACTGCCGTTGTCCGTTTTCGACAGCGGCTCCGCAGCGTTGGCTCGCCGAATGTCACGCAACATGAATAGATAAAGCCCTTCGACTTTCTCGCGAGCCCATGGCGTTTTTCTCAAAAATTTAAGGCTCGATGCGATGCTCGGGTCACTGGTGAAACAGCGAACAGGAATGCGTTCGCCCAGCTCGGCCCAGCCGAAGTGCGCGACCAGTGTTTTGAGGATCGCTTCCAGGGTGAGGCCGTGCAGGGGATTGCTGCGCTGACCGGGTAGCGCCGACGGAGCAACAGGTGATGGAGTTGAATTCATCAACGGATTTTGTCACCGTCCGCCTCAATCGCAGCAGCGTAAGCGCCTGAGCATCTAAGCGTCTAAGCGCCAGCCGCATTTACCTGCACAATAATCACCACACGGCGGTTTTTGGCGCGTCCCTCAGCGCTAGTGTTGTCTGCAATCGGTGCAACCGAGCCCAGGCCTTTCGCATCTATGCCCTCAACTGGATACCCGCCTTCGGTCAACACGCGGGCGACGGCATCAGCGCGACGCTTCGACAACGCCATGTTGTATTCGCGAGACCCAATGGTGTCGGTGTGGCCGCGCACCAGCAGGGTGTCAATCCCGAGCGCACGCAGCTCGCGGGCGACCCGTATCAGGTTGTCCTGGGCTTCAGCGCCGACGACGTCACTGTCGAATTGAAAAATCAGTGGGGCGGGAAGCGACAGGTGCCAGCCATCGTCACGGGGCTCGAAATTCATCGACTTGAGCGACGCCTCAATGCGCTCGGCGCGCGTCAGCGTCGGCGCAGCGGCAACGGGGGCGGGCGGTGGCGATGCGCAGCCGGACAGGGCCACAGCGACCGCGACAATCGCGCCACCGGCGAGCGCGAAGCCCGCTCGCGCCGCGCGCAGCATAGTGTTAGCTTTCATGCGTTACCCCTCTTGAAGTTTCGTCGGAATTGACGACGTCGCGAACATATTTGATACGGTTGCGACCGCTGGCTTTGGCCTCGTACATCGCGGCATCGACGCGCGCCATGAGCTCGTTGGTGGACTGGCCATCCTCCGGATACAAACCGATGCCCATACTTGCGGTGCAACTGATCGGCAGTGTATGCACGTGATTGGCCGCATGCACGGCCTCGGCGAGTTTTCTGGCGACGCTGAGCGCGTCGGCGAGGCTGCCAACATCCGGCAACAGCGCGACAAATTCGTCACCGCCCAGCCGGGCAAACGTATCGGTCGGTCGAAGCTCGGATTTGCAGCGATGACTCATGGCTTTGAGGAAGGCGTCGCCCACGTGATGGCCCAGCTGATCGTTGAGCAATTTGAAATCATCAAGATCAAATTCGATCAGCGCGAACGGCCGCTCGTTGCGGCTATGGCTGTCAATCATTTGCGTGATGCGATCAAGTAGCAGCACCCGGTTCGCCGCGCCGGTCAGCGGGTCGTAAAACGCCATCTGTGCGAGCTCCTTATTGCGCTCCTGCACCTCCGACGTGCGGCGCTGAATCACCTGCAGCATGGCGTTGAAATCCTCAGACAAACGCTGCACTTCGAGCACCCGCGTCGGCGGTACGCGATGGGTGAACTCCTGAGTGTCGCGAACCTTGCGCGTGGTCTCGGCGAAGCGTGTGAGCGGCATCGTCAGCATGCGTCCAATCGGCGCTGAAATAGCCGCCCAGATCAGCATCATCGACGCGAGCACAGCCGAGCCCGACACCACAAACCAGAGCAGCGCCTGCGACAGGTAATACTCGCGAATGGTGACTTCGGCATAGCCCAGCAAATCGCCGCGATTGACGACCGGGCTTCTCGCCGAGACCTCGGCTGCACCACCGATGTGTTCCATCCAGAGGACGCTCCTCATCTGTCTGGCACCGGCAGCGTAGCCCGGATGCGTGAGCGTCGCGAGCACGCTACCCGATGCGTCCACCAGCCGCGCACTCAGCACCGCGTCCGAGCTTGCCAGCGCCGCCAGCGCCTCGCGACCGCGCTCAGCGTCCTTCAGCACCAGCGGCACGTCGGCGCTCGCCGCCACCAGCTCGGCGATGGTGTTGGCGCGCTGCTGTGCGGCGTTGCGGGCGAGAAATGCAGCCACTGCCACCATCACCAGCATGGTCAGCAAGACAGCAATCGCCGCCGTAATGACGACCACACGACTGATCTGGAGAGAAATCGAAACTGGCCGCTTTACCCGCATGATGCGCTCCCCTACCCCGCTTTGGTCGCGCGCGGCGGCTGTGAGCGTAGCAGTTGTGAGTCCACCCGAAAACCCGCACGCGCAAGTGCGTCGAGATTGAGCCGATAAGTTTCGACACCCGTCATCGCATTTTTGACCAGACAGATCGCGCCACCGAGATCGCAAAATTGCGCGCCGTGGCCCACCGCGAGGATCGGGTGCACCTTTGAAGAGGCCACATTAATTGCCTGATTGATGATTTTCAGCGCTGGCACCCAGTGCGCTTCATCGCTCGCCAGCGCCGTATAAACGTGGCACCCGACGAGCTCGCGCGGATGCACGACGCGGCGAACCTTTAACTTCAATCCCCTCACTTGCCGTCCGTCGAGTTCCAGGGTTGGCGTGTCGTGTTGCTGACACACGGTGAGCGTGCTGTCGGCGGTTGGCGTCGGCCAGTCGACGAAACGAACGAAGGCGGTCACCCATTCCTCGTGCGACAACGCAGCAACGGTCGTCGACATCAGCGAAACGACGACAGCTGGCAGTATTAATCGCAGAACCTTGGTCAAAACGCGGGACATGCTTTCATTGTGCGTAAAACTCAGGCGTCTGTCGCCTACCTGTCAAGCTGGGAGCGGGTCGGGATTACGGTGCAGACTCATAACGTCAAACAGCAGCTTTTCGCTGAAACCCACAACGCATTGGGCGATATTAGCATTTAGTGCATAAGTCGACTTTACGATAGATTAACCCGCAGCCCACGTAAAATGGTCATTCCCGCTGTTAGTTGTTTCGCAAAATCATTCCGTCAACGCTGTCGCCAAGCGCGCCACAAATCTGCTCGCACGCGTTAACTCACGGGGATAAACGGGCTCAGTAACGACGGCGGCAAAGCTGGCTAGTTATCGTGGCGTGGGTTGCTGCAATGCAGCATGAAGGCTAGCCCACCGCGCGAGCACCGCAGCTTCGCGTTCCTGGCTCAAGCCCGTTTTCAGATTTGTCTTACGCACCTTAGGGAGCTTTTCCCACCACGCCAGCGTGTCGGCCACCGTCGCGACAAGCAGGCGGTAAGTGAGCCCGGCAGCAATCGCGCGCTGGTTGCTGCGGCGATGCGCGCCGAGCGTCTCGCCCTGTTCTGGAATCCACACCGGCAAGTCCGACCACATGCGGACGTTGTGTTCGTTCAGGAACTCAGTGGTCGCCTCGCAAAATACCGGCTCGTTGCCAATAACATTGCGGACGGTGTCGAGCAGCGCGCCCATTGTCAAAGGACAGGCTGGCCCCTTTGCGTTGAAATTACCGCTCAACTTTTCCTCCGCCACACGAACACTCCATTCCGCCACATCCCGCACGTCAATGAACTGCACGGCGTGCTGACGCGGAGGAATCAATACCCGCTCGCCCGCTTCTGCACGCGCGATGCGCACCGGCCAGTACGTAAACCGATCCGACTCGTCGCCCGGTCCCACAATCAAACCGGGACGAATAACCGCCGTGAAGCCGGGAAACTGGCGATGTGCCTCGTCCTCGGCCAACGCCTTCAGTGGCCCGTAGAGGGACATATTGGCTCGAACCTCGGCGAACGTATGCGCCATCGCATCGGTGCCGGTGTAGGCCTCGCGCGCAGCGGTTTCATCTGCACCGGGCTCCGCGTCGCTTGCGTAAACCGATGTGGTGGAGATAAACGTGTAGTGCTCTACGTTGTGCTTTAACACCTGAGCGACGTCGCGTACCCAGCGAGGCGTGAGGGTCGCGTTGTCGATGCATGCGTCAAACCGACGACCGACGAGCGACCGGTAATCGCCAGTGTCGCGATCACCTGCGAGATGTTCGACGCCGTCCCCTGCCGTTGCCGCACTGCGCCCCCGATTGAACAACGTCACCCGATGCCCGCGAGCAAGCGCGTAGCGAACTTGATGGGGGCCGATGAAGCCAGTGCCGCCGAGGATAAGCAAATTCATGGTGGCAACTAATGCAGTTCGATCAGCGTCACGTGATTGCCCGCCAACGGCCACGCCCGCGCGACGATACGTTCGCCGTTGAATTCAGCGATCACTGCGCGCCCAGCATCAGTCGTGAGCGACACCTTTGCAGTCGACCCGCCTGCCACGCCAGCGACGATCCCCGGCAGTGGTTTGCCATCAAGCGACATCACGTCACGGCCCAAACCGAAGTAGCCGCGTGGTCGGGCCAATGTGACGACTGCGGCGGCGGCACGGTCGGCGGTCGCAACGCGCGCGGGCCGCAGGTGAATCACGTTCGATGAACGCGGAAACGGCGAGCGGTAAATATGCGTCGTGGCGTAACCGTCGGTATGAATAACAAATTCATAAAACGCGTCGAAACTGGCGGTGAACGGCCCCCATTGACCATCCGCAGTGGTTGTTTTTCGATGCACAGCAGCGCCCAGCCGTTCGCCCTCTGCGTTTACCGCAAACACCTCAACGACCGCGCCCGCGAGCGCTACGTTGGTGACGAAATCGCCGATCCCATTGATACCCAGTGCACTGATTTTTCCATTGAGCGTGACGCTCTTTTCTGCGGGAATTGCCAGTGTCGACGGCGCATTGCCAGTGATGAATTGCCACGTCGCGGCGAATGCATCGGGATGAAATGAAGTCTCGCGATGATCGCGTACGGGCAGCACGACGTTGGTCGCACCTTTCAACGCCGGGCCTTCAAAGGTAACGCCTGTTGGCGTACCTTTGATACCCAGCCACGCGCCATCCGGTTGTGCGAATTTGTCGTTGTTGTCGGAGCGCAGCGTCAGCCACTTCACCGGACCTGTCACTTCGTCGCCCGCCTCGTTTTTCGGCGCATTAAGCTGTTTCACAAAAGCGCCATTGCCAAAAAATTCGCTGCCTTCGCTGTTCGGACGCTTGTCGTTCGCCCACACGCCATGATTCGGCACGCCGCCCAAGATTGCGTGAGAAACAAATGCATCGCCACCCATGTTTTGCACGTAGTTGCGGATAGCGTAACCGCCACGGCTGTTGCCAACAAGAATCACTTTTGCGGCCCCAGTGGCTTTCCGCACTGCGGCGACTTCACCTGCCAGAAACTGTGCGTGCTCGGTCGTCGAGCTTCGCCCCGCCTGCGGCTTGGTATTGTCGTCGCGCGAGTTCGGATACGGCACATCAATGGCGTGCAGGCGGTTGCGCGGCCAGCCATTGGACTCGAAGCGCCAGATCGTGGTGTGCCACAGCGCTGCGGTGTCGCCGTTGCCGTGCACGAACACGATGGGCGGATAGGTTTCAGCGCTCCCGGTGGCGGGAGTCTGCGGCGTCAACGCGCATCCACCGAGCAAGAGCAAGCCAACCGCTGCCATGATGAACGAAATTGAGCGGCGCATGGAAGTCTCGCTTTTGATGAATTCACAGACCGTCATTCTGCCTCGTGATTCGTAGCCCGATTAGCGCTTCGCTCGTTTATTCAAACCGGGCATGGATTACTCCACACTTCGCCGACAATTGGTTGCTAATATTTAATGGCAATTGCTACCTGTTGCAGCTTCGACAAAACGATAACTTGACCACAACCTCACAGATGTCGACATTCAATTTTTTTCAACGATACCGCCAGCGGAGACAGGCATTTTGCGCATCAAAGGTTGCGTCGTGTGCCGTGCAATTGGTGGGGGCACTCTTCGCCTGGGGAGCGGTCAGTGCGATCGCTGCACCGGGTCTCTCCGCGATCAGCCTGGTCACAGCAACCGAGTATTACTACACGCCGCTTGACTATTACTTCATTACCGCTCGCGACAGCGACAAAGTGGCGCTTGACGGCATCAGCGGCTGGACGCGGACCGGGCGCTCATTTGGGGCATTCTCGGCACCCATTGCCGGGACCGCTGGACTCACGCGGTATTACTTCGATAAAGTGGCAGTCAAGGCAACGCGCGGCAGCCATTTCTATACCGTCCTGGATAGTGATCGCGACGCCCTCGCCGCAATAAACCCAAGCAATTCGCTGGCCGCTGCCTTGCCGTATTTCGAAGGCAACGACTCGTTTGCGTATCCACCCGTCGCTTCCGGCGCGAACGGTAGCTGCCCGGCAGGAACGCAAACGGTGTATCGCGTGTTTCGCGGCAACGCGCGCTTTCCGGACAATCCCAATCACCGCTTTACCATCGATCAGGCGCTGTACCAGCAGTTCGTCGGACTCGGTTGGGATGCTGAAGGCGTGAATTTTTGCGTGCCGACGGTCGTGGCAGACGCAAGCCGCTGTCCGCAGAGCGCTTACTTCCCGGACGTCAGTTCACGCAATTTCTACATCGACAAAAATCTCGATGGCAAGACGAGCTGGGACAGCAACGCCACGCTGCAACCGGCTGTCAGCGTGAGCTGCACCAATGGCATCGTGAGCGTTGCCAGCAACGGCGTACCGAATTTCGATTCGGTTGGCATTGGCCTCGGCGGCGCAACGGTGGCTTATCAAACCAACGCACGAACGTGGCGTTTCCCACAGCAGCCAGTCGCTGCGGCGACGCCGACTGAACTGCGCAATGTGCTCGGCCCGATTGCCGTCATGATCAATGGTGTGCAGATTTACGGGCCGGTTGAGGCCCCCATGGATAACTATGCCGATCCATACAAGGCAGGCCTCAC
>JAYWAQ010000525.1:0-10979 GCA_043782305.1 Burkholderiales bacterium | reverse complement strand
GTTGGCCCCCTCTCCCCTTGCGGGAGTGGGTTGAGGTGAGGGGGCGGTGGCACCCGAAGCCATCGTTGATCTGCAGTAAACAAACCCCTCACCCTAGCCCTCTCCCGCAAGGGGAGAGGGTACAAAACACACAAGAAAATCAGCAGGGGAACAACTTGAACTGGACACGCTGGATTGAGCGGATATCGCTCTGGTTTGCTTACGTCGGGGGCGTGATGTTGATGCTCCTCGCGGTGATGACGGTAGTCTCGGTGATTGGCCGCGCCGTATTTGGCCAACCGGTGCCCGGTGACATTGAAATCACTCAATATGTGATAGCTGTGGCGATCTCCGCGTTTTTTCCATATTGCCTGTTCTCCGGTGGTAACCTGATCGTCGACTTTTTTACTGCCAAAGCGAGCGAGCGTACGCGGCGAGTATTGGACGCCATCGGCGCACTCACGCTCGCCTTCGCAATGGGCCTGTTCGCGTGGCGCACCGTCGTCGGCACGATCTCAGTGAAAAGCGCTGGTGAGACTTCTATGGTCATCAGCATGCCACTATGGTGGACCTACGCGTTGATGGCCCCGTGCTTTGCGCTAGCGACGTTTGCCGCGTTGGCGCTTGCGACGAACATTCTGCGTGGTGATAACCACAACGAATCAGCAGATCGGGTGCAGCCATGACGACGCCGATGTTGATCGGACTGGGGCTCCTGGTACTTATGATGCTGTTGATGGTTGTACGTGTGCCCATCGCCGCGACTATGTTGATTCCCGGTTTCATCGGCTACTGGTTGCTGGCATCGCCGGAGGCACTCCTCGCGCATCTGAAAGGCGTGGCCTTCGCACGCTTGTCGGTGTATGACCTCTCCGTAATTCCGCTTTTTTTGCTAATGGGATATTTCGCGACGCAGGGTGGCCTGTCGCGCGACTTGTTCCGCGCGGCGAACGCGCTGATCGGACACGTCAAAGGCGGCATGGCAATGGCGGCTGTGCTCGCCTGCGCGATGTTCGGAACCGTCTGTGGCTCATCGGTAGCGACTGCGGCAACGATTGGACAAGTAGCCATCCCCGAGATGAAACGCCTCGGTTACAGCGGTCGAATTTACACGGCGACGCTTGCGGCTGGTGGCACGTTAGGTATCCTCATTCCACCGTCGGTCATCCTGATCGTCTACGGCATTTTGACCGAGCAAAACATCGCCAAACTGTTCGCAGCCGCGATCATCCCTGGCATCATCGCGACGATTGGTTACCTGTTTGCCATCATGTGGTTCGCTCGCAAGTACCCCGAACACTGCCCGCAAGCGCCGCGTCAATCAAGGGCGGAACGCATCGCGGCGGTGAAGCCCGTGTGGCCCATCCTGATCATTTTCATAGTTGTGTTTGGCGGCATTTACGGCGGCCTGTTTTCGCCCACTGAAGCAGCGTCGGTGGGAGCGCTCGCAACCTTCATCGCAGCCCTGGCCAAAGGCGAACTCACGATGAAGGGAATGCAGGAAAGCTTCCTCGGCACCGCATCCAACACCGGCATGATCTTCCTGATTTTTCTCGGAGCCGACTTGCTGAATTCGGCGCTGGCGCTATCGCAAATGCCTGCGCAGCTTGCGCTGTGGGTATCGGCCTCCGGTGCTTCGCCGGTGTTCATCATCGTGCTGATTTTGTTGTTCTACATCATCCTTGGCGGCGTGATGGATGAAATGAGCATGATCCTTTTGACCTTGCCCATCGTGTTTCCTATCGTGATCGGTCTCGATATTTACGGCATGGATGTGCAGAGCAAAGCCATCTGGTTTGGCATGCTGATTTTGATGGTGGTACAGATCGGTTTGATCGCGCCACCGGTCGGGCTCAACGTCTATGTAATTAATGGTATGGCCAAAGATGTGCCGATGGCCGAAAGTTATCGTGGCATCATGCCGTTTCTGGTGACTGACTTTATTCGCACGGCGCTGCTGGTGATCTTTCCGTCACTTTCGCTGTGGCTGGTTAAATTCATGAATTAGCTGCGCGTTACCGCTTCGATTCACGCAACTTTGGCGGCACTAACCGCTCTCAACCCATTCCATTTATGCCCACATTTTTGTTGACTGATTTCGATGCCTCCGATTTAAGAATCGAAGAAAAGCTCTTCGCCGATGCAGGCATGGGCCTCGTCATCGCGCAAGCAAAGTCGGAAGACGATGTCATCCGCGCGGCCACCGAATGTAGTGCTGACGGCCTGCTGATTCAGTACGCGCCCGTCACGGAGCGTGTGCTCGCGGCTCTGCCTCGCGTCGGCATCTGTTCGCGCATCGGTGCCGGCTTCGACACGATTGACCCGAAAGCCTGCGAAAAGCATGGCGTCTGGCTGGCCAATTCGCCTGATTACGGTGTTGGCGAAGTTGCGACACACGCGCTCGCTCTGGCGCTCGACATCGTTCGCGGCACCACGTTTCACACTAACGACATCCGCGCCGGAAAGTGGCATTACGAATCAAACGGCAAGCGCCGTCGCGCCACTGAGATGACGCTGGGGATTGTCGGGCTCGGGCGCATTGGCAAGCGCATGGCACATGTGTCGCGCAATCTGTTCAAGCGTGTGATCGCCTATGACCCCTACCTCATCGACGGTGACTTTCCGGCGTTCGTTGAGCGCGTCCGCGATTTGCATGAACTGTTTGCACAGGCCGACGTCGTGTCGCCGCACACGCCTTTGAATCACGAAACACGTGGCTTGCTGGACGCCGGGTGTTTCAACGCGATGAAGCGTGGAAGCTATGTGGTGAACACCTCACGCGGAGCAGTCATCAACATTGACGATCTACTTGCAGCGCTGGATACTGGCCAGCTCGATTCCGCTGGACTGGACGTGTTGCCGACCGAGCCCGCACGTCCGGGCGACCCACTAACCGAGCATCCACGCGTGGTGCTCACGCCACACTCGGCGTTCTATTCAGTTGAGAGCGAGATTGAGTTACGCACGAAAGCCGCGCGCAATCTGATTACCTGGGCAAAGACGGGACGTCCGGATTACCCGGTCGTTTACGGTAAAAGGTCGATTCAACTTTAACTCGCAACCCCTACTGCGCTCCGCTCCATGAAAGCTCTCCTCTGCAAGCAATTTGGCCCACTTGATGATCTGACGATTGAGGATTTGCCGATCCCCGTGCCCGGCCCTGGCAAGGTCACGATCCATATCAAGGCGGCGTCGCTTAACTTCCCCGATGCCCTGACCGTACAGGGCCTTTATCAGGTCAAGCCGCAAACGCCATTTGTGCCGGGTGCTGAGTTCGCGGGCGTCATTCACGCTCTGGGTGAAGGTGTGACGCACGTCAAGGTTGGAGACCGGGTGATCAGCACTGGGCGCGGCGGCTTTGCAGAATACGCTGAGGCTGATGCGCGCATTCTGATGCCGATTCCGCCTTCCATGAGCTTCGAGCAGGCGGCTGCGTTTGTATTGACGTATGCCACTTCGTATCACGCACTGAAGGACGTTGGCAACCTGCAGCCGGGCGAAACGCTGCTAGTTCTTGGTGCTGCTGGCGGCGTGGGAACCACGGCCATCCAGATCGCGAAACTGATGGGCGCGAATGTGATCGCGGCAGCCTCGTCCGAAGAAAAGCTGGCGCTCTGCAAGTCGCTTGGCGCGGATCATTGCGTGAACTATTCCGCAGCGGACTGGCGCGATCAGATCACCGCCATCGTTGGCAAAAAGGGCGTCGAGATGGTGTACGACGCGGTCGGTGGCCCGTACTCGGAGCCCGCGATCCGATCACTCGGCTGGCGCGGGCGGTTTCTCGTCGTTGGCTTTGCGGCGGGCGATATTCCGAAGATTCCGCTTAATCTGGCACTCCTCAAAGAACGGCAAATTCTCGGCGTGTATTGGGGTGACAGCACGGTCGTCAACCCGAAGGGCCATCTCGCGAACATGCAACAGCTTGCCGCCTGGTTTGAGAGTGGCATGTTGGCGCCGAGCATCACGGAAACGGTGACGCTG
This sequence comes from Burkholderiales bacterium, assembly GCA_043782305.1. Taxonomy (GTDB): domain Bacteria; phylum Pseudomonadota; class Gammaproteobacteria; order Burkholderiales; family Casimicrobiaceae; genus Casimicrobium. The sequence goes on along the minus strand of JAYWAQ010000525.1, from coordinate 7,019 downwards.
GAAGGTACCAAGGACGCGCTGAAACGTTTGTCGTCGCGTCAGGCGATGGGCAAGATCGTGGTGAAGCTGTAGTGCGTTGCGAGATAGATTTCACAACATGAAATCGTCGGAGCACTGACGTACAGCTTTCTCTCCAAACGACCATTTCATAGGGGCTTCTGCTAATTTTTGCAACAAGTCGACTTGTACTTTTATTTGACGGTGGCCCGCGATGCCGCGCCATTTCAGCCAAAAGCTGATCGAGACTGCGACCGCTATCCCAACATGCCCTGATGCTTGATGAAGGCGACGATCTCATCGACGCCTTTCCCTACTTTGAGATTGGAAAAAATGAAGGGCTTGGCACCACGCATTTTTTTGGCGTCATGCGCCATCACTTCCAGCGACGCGCCGACGTAGGGAGCGAGATCAATTTTGTTGATCACCAGCAGATCACTTTTCATAATGCCAGGCCCGCCTTTGCGCGGGATTTTTTCGCCCGCTGCAACGTCAATCACATAAATCGTCAGATCTGAAAGCTCCGGCGAAAACGTCGCCGCAAGGTTGTCGCCACCACTCTCGACGAAGATCATGTCGAGCCCCGGAAAGCGCTTGTTCAGACGATCCACGGCTTCGAGATTGATCGAGGCATCCTCGCGAATGGCGGTGTGCGGGCAGCCGCCTGTTTCGACGCCGATAATGCGATCCGCCGCGAGCGCTGAGTGATCCACCAGAAACTGCGCGTCTTCCTTCGTGTAGATATCGTTGGTAACGGCGGCGATGTTGTGCGTATCGCGGAAGCGTTGGCACAGCTCAAGCGTCAGTGCAGTCTTGCCCGAACCAACGGGGCCTCCGATGCCAACGCGCAGAGGGCCGTGCGGCCCGCGTTGTGCGTTCGGGCCATGTGAATTTTCTGGCTTCATGAGCGGAACAATCGTGAATATTGATTTTCGTGTTTCATCTGTGCAATGGCGAGCCACGGCGAAGCGCTCGACCAATCGGCTTCATCGAGCAACAGCGCTGAATCAACCGCAGCAGTCACCGCATCGCCAAGCGCGTACAACAATTTCTGCGCAGCGATCTGCCCCATCGGAAGTGCTTTCGCCATCACCATCACCTGATTTTCAGTGAAGCCGAAAACGTAGGCCAACAATCCATCGCGCATCGGCACGCCACTGGCGACCGCTGCGAGCGTCGCGCCGATAGGCGCGCATACGCGATCAAGCGACGCCAGCGTCACGCGCTGCGAATCCGTCAGCTCAACCACTTCGCGGCACCACGCCGCGTACGAGAATCCCACTTGCAGCGTCTCCGCACGCGGTTCCGTGGACTCGCGCGAAGCGATAAATTCTGCGTTCAGTCGTGCAACTTCTGGCGCATCTTCGCGTTGCCAGGCATCAAAACTGGCGGTGTAAACCGGCGCTTCAAAACGTGAAAACACGAGCAACAAATGGTCGTCGATCCAGCGTTGCGCCGTCGCAGAATTCGTGACGTCACCGCTTTCAATTGCCCATTCCAGCCCCTGCGAATAGCTATACGCGCCGACCGGCAACGCAGGTGACGCGAGCTGTAGCAAACGCGGCAGCGGGCTCACCGGTCTTCGTTCCGTGGTGCAAGATGGTCATGAATCTTCCCGCCGTGCCCCTGATCATCGTGCGAATGGTGCACATGGCTATGGCCGTACGCGCCGCTCTCGGGCTGAAAGCCGCGCTCTACTTCGGTTACCGTGCCGCCGAGGCCTTCCACCATAGCACGCAAGACATGATCAGGCAGCATCAGCAGATATTCACCGTCAACTTGCAGAGGCACATGCCGATTGCCGACGTGATACGCGATTCGCGCAAGTTGCGCAGCACTATTCGCGCGCACTTCGTGCAGCGATTCGTTCGCTGCGATCACCTCAACGATGCGGCCATCATGCAGTGCCAGCTTGTCGCCGTGCGAAAGCATCGTGCCGATCTTGAGCTGAATACCGATTTCTTCGGCATTCGCCATCGTGGCGCGTAGACGAGATTTTTCACGTTGATCGAAAGTGAGTTCTACCGATTCAATCGCCTGAATTTCGCGGGGTACTAAATGAGTAGCAAGTTGCATCATCAAAACAGGAAATACCGTTGCGCCATCGGCAACACTTTGGCTGGTTCGCAGATGAGCAGTTGCCCATCGGCGCGAACCTCATACGTCTCGGCATCGATCTCCATATGCGGCATATAACCGTTGAGCACCATGTTTTGCTTACGCACTTTGCGAATGCCTTTTACCGGCGTAACAATTTTCTGCAAACCATACTTTTTCGCCACGCCCAGCTTGAACGCGGCGTTCGAAACAAACGTGATCGAAGAAGATTTCAGCGCACCACCAAACGCGCCGAACATCGGCCGACCATGCACCGGTTGCGGTGTCGGTATCGACGCATTGGCGTCACCCATCAGCGCCCACGCGATCTGTCCGCCCTTCAAAATCAGCGATGGCTTCACGCCGAAAAATGCTGGACGCCAGATGACGATATCGGCCCATTTACCCTCTTCGAGTGAACCCACTTCGTGCGATACGCCGTTAGCGACGGCCGGGTTGATCGTGTACTTTGCAACGTAGCGTTTGACGCGGAAATTATCGTTGCGACTTTCGGCATCCACTGCGACTGCCTTCTTCCCACCACCATCCGGCGCGAGCCAACCACGCTGCACCTTCATCTTGTGCGCCGTCTGCCAAGTGCGGGTTATGACCTCACCGACACGGCCCATCGCCTGAGAGTCGGAGGACATCATCGAGATCGCGCCGAGGTCATGCAGGATATCCTCGGCCGCAATCGTCTCGCGGCGAATGCGTGATTCGGCAAACGCCAGATCCTCGGCAATCGCTGGATCAAGGTGGTGACACACCATGAGCATGTCGAGATGTTCGTCAATCGTATTGACGGTGTACGGCATCGTCGGGTTGGTCGATGCGGGCAGGAAGTTATCGGTGCCGATAACTTTAAGAATGTCTGGCGCATGCCCGCCACCCGCGCCTTCGGTGTGGAAGGCACAGAGGCCGCGTCCTTTTGTCGCGGCAATCGTGTCCTCAACAAAGCCTGATTCGTTTAGCGTGTCGGAGTGAATCGACACCTGCACGTCGTACTTGTCGGCGACATTCAAACAGTTGTTGATCGCGGCGGGCGTGGTGCCCCAGTCTTCATGCAGCTTGAGGCCAATCGCGCCTGCTTCGATCTGCTCCGCTATCGGTTTAGGTTGGCTGATGTTGCCCTTGCCGAGCAGACCAAAATTCATCGGGAACGCGTCGAGCGAGCGAAGCATTTCGCGCATGTGGAAAATGCCCGGCGTCACCGTCGTCGCGCTCGTGCCCGCAGCAGGGCCAGTGCCGCCGCCGAGCATGGTGGTCACACCGCTCGCCAGCGCCTCTTCAATCTGCTGCGGGCAAATGAAGTGAATGTGTGCATCAATTCCGCCTGCAGTGACGATCATGCCCTCGCCCGCGATCACTTCAGTGGCACCGCCAATCGGCACCGTGACATTCGGCTGAATATCAGGATTACCCGCCTTGCCGATCTTCCATACGCGGCCGTTTTTCAGCCCGATGTCGGCTTTGATGATGCCCAACTTCGCGTCGATGATCAGCGCGTTCGTGATGAGCGTGTCGGCGACTTTTGCAGCAGGCAATTGCGATTGGCCCATGCCATCGCGAATGACTTTGCCGCCGCCGAATTTGACCTCTTCGCCGTAGGTCGTGAGGTCGCGTTCAACCTCGATGAAAGGATCAGTGTCGGCGAGACGAACTCGGTCTCCGCTGGTGGGGCCGAAGATTTCGGCATAGGCACGGCGGGAGAGTGTGCTCATCGCTTGGCTCCCCTGGTTGTTTTAGTTGTTTTGGTGGCTTTAGTCGCAGTTTTTTTGGTGACGATTTTTGCTTTCGCGACAACCGGCGCTTTAACCGTTTTTGCGGATGCTCCCTTGGATGATTTCGCAAGCAACGCACCCATCACTTTTCCCTGAAAGCCATAGACCGTCCGGCTACCTGAGAGCTCTACCAATTCAATCGTGCGCGACTGCCCCGGCTCAAAGCGAACTGCCGTTCCCGCCGCGATGTTCAGACGCATGCCGCGCGCAGTCTTACGATCAAAATCAAGCGCATCATTCGTCTCAAAAAAATGGTAGTGCGAGCCGACCTGAATCGGACGATCACCGGTGTTCGATACCGCAATTTTTTGGGTCTTGCGCTTGACGTTGAGCTCGATGTCGCCATCGAGTGTGAGGATTTCACCGGGAATCATGTCGCAACTCCCGATTTCGATGCAAACGAAAAAGGACAAGGCGACGAGGCGCAGACAGTGCGCATGCACGGCAAGCCGAAGGCAACGCAGTAATTTTTTGTTTTCATCGAAATCACTGAATGGGGTTGTGAACGGTGACGAGCTTCGTCCCGTCGGGGAACGTCGCTTCCACCTGAATGTCCGGGATCATCTCGGGCACGCCCTCCATCACGTCATCGCGGCCGAGAATCGTGCTGCCAAAACTCATGAGTTCAGCGACCGTGCGGCCATCGCGTGCGCCCTCCAGGATTGCTGCCGCGATCAGCGCAACGGACTCCGGGTGATTCAACTTGAGCCCGCGCGCCTTGCGCCGCTCCGCCACCAGTCCGGCGGTGAAGATGAGCATCTTGTCTTTTTCTCTCGGGCTTAAGTCCATAACGATTCCATGAAGTTTCAGGTGCTCCAGATGCGCGGCAATTCGGGTTTTCGTCTGAACACCGGCATGCGTATTTTGCTCCACACGGCAATCAGCAAGTTGCGTACCGTTTCGGGTGCTTCGCCGATGGCTTTGACAACGATCAGCCCGGACTCAGGAGCGGACGCGGCGGCGAACGCGTACTCACCCAACGCCGCGCGAACTTCGACCAGCAACTTGTCTGCGTCAAAGGCACTCTCCGGGAACGCGATCCACGCGGTAGCAGTCACCGGCATGCCGCGCAAGCCTAGTGGAGAGGAGAGCAAGGGATCATCGCCGGTGATCACCATTGACTCGCGCCACAACGGTGCGCCAGCGTCATCTCGCACCAATCGAATGCGCTGACGAAAATTCCCGGTCGTGAAGCGCTCACCCCGCGTCGTGCGGCCCAGACACAGCATCTCCCAGCCAAAGAAGTGCGCCTCAGGAGCAAGCGTGATCTCAAGCGACTGATCGGCCGACGTACCGTCAAAAACAATCGTTTCCTGCGGCATCCATTCGAGCGCAGCTCCGTCGGCAACATGCAATCGCGTCACCGCGCTCGCCTGCTTACCGGTAGAGCGATACCACTTTTGCGCGCCTGGTGTGGTGATAACTGCGTTTGCCCCTTCGTCAACGCGCACGTCAATCGCCAGACTGTCGCCCGCCACAATGCCACCCGGCGGATGCACCATCACGACGTGACAAATGTCATAGCCTTCGGGATACAGTGGCTTCAGGATTCGCAGCGGGCCGAAGTGATTGCGCTCGGTCATCACCGTTCGCGTCGAGCCTGAAACTTCGCGCGGCTCGAATCGCAGATTCAAGCGGGCGGACCAGCCGCCGCCTGCTTCAACGAACTTGCCCTCAATCGGCATCAGGCAGGTCGCCGATTCAAAACGGCCATCGCCAGCACGCCCGCCACCAGCCCCCAAAATGCACTGCCGATACCAAACATTGACACGCCCGACGCCGTCACCAGAAACGTGATGATCGCCGCCTCGCGGTTCTTCTCTTCGCTCACGGCGGCGGCCAGCCCGTTGCCAATCGTTCCCATCAACGCGAGACCGGCAAGCGCAACAATCAATTCACGTGGAAACGCCGCAAACAGCCCGCCGACAATGGCGCCGAACAACCCTATCAGGCAATAGAAAACGCCCGCCATCACGGCCGCCGTGTAGCGCTTGTCCTTGTCTTCATGCGCCTCGCGCCCCATGGCAATGGCGGCGGTAATCGCAGCGAGGTTCAGCGCGAACGCACCGAACGGCGCGAAGATGAGGCTGATGACGCCGGTGGTTGTGATGACCGGTGAGATTGGCGTGTTGTATCCCGCGCCGCGCATGACCGCCACACCCGGCATGTTTTGTGAGGCCATCGTCACCAGAAACAGCGGCAGCGCGAGCCCAACAATGCCTCGGACAGAAAGCTCGGGCGTCACCCACACCGGTGTAGCCCATTCAACCGTCACCGCAGACCACTTCAAGGCGTCCGCACTCGCCGCGAACACAAGCCCAGCAGCCAGCACGCCAACAACGCCGTAACGTGGCCAGAAACGACGCCCAAGCAGGTGCAGCGCAAACATGGCAAGCACCATCGCCGGTGCCGTCTTAATCGAGCTAAACGCCTCAAGCCCGAACCGCAACAATACGCCCGCGAGCATCGCTGACGCGATGGCAACCGGGATGCGGTTCATCATGCGTTCGAACAATTTCGACGCGCCCCCGATGATGATCAGCACCGCACAAAGCACGAACGCACCGACCGCCTCCGGCATCGTCACGCCAGCCGCGCTCGTTGCAATCAGCGCGGCCCCCGGTGTCGACCACGCGGCGACTACCGGCTTTTTGTAAATCAACGAAGGAATGATCGAGGCCAAACCCATTCCCAGACCCAGCGCCCACATCCACGAATTGACTTGCGCTTGTGTCGCGCCGAGCGACTGAGCCGCCTGAAACACCAATGCGCCTGTGCTGGTGAATCCAACCAATACAACAACGAAACCAGTAACGACGGCAGAAACAGAAAGATCGCGGAAGAAAGACATGAGGCGGAGTGGCATGGTGCAGCGGTCATTGTTGCAGAGCATGGCGAGCGGTCAGCGCGACGGTGGATTGCTTGCTGATGAGCAGCGCAACGGTGATACAGCTTTTTAGTGAAAAGCCCAATTAAAATGGGCTACGCGCGGTAAATTACAACTATCAACAAATGACTAAATCTGGCCGTAGCCTAATTGGTATAGTTATTACAGCCAAAAGCTGTAATACCTGATTGCTATTGAAGTCGAATACCCGACGCCGATGCGTCGATCAGGATTTGCAAACGTTTCGCCCGCGTTTC
>JAYWAQ010000524.1:0-10983 GCA_043782305.1 Burkholderiales bacterium | reverse complement strand
CGCGCTTCTGGCGGGCATGGGCTCGAATTGGGCCAAGCCGCCGGTCGAATGGACAAGCGCCATCACTGAGCGTCGCACCAAGAACATCGCCAAAATGGCTGAGACGCTCGCCAAAGATCCGTCGCCGATGAATTTCCACAGCGCGCTCGCTGTGGTGCGCGACCTCATCAAAGCCAATCCGGACGCCATCCTCGTTAACGAAGGCGCCAACGCGCTCGACTTCACGCGCTCCATCGTCGACATGTATCAGCCGCGCAAGCGTCTTGACGTGGGAACATGGGGCATCATGGGCATCGGCATGGGCTTCTCGGTGGCGGCGGCTGTCGTCAGCGGCAAGCAGGTTTTCGCGGTCGAGGGCGACAGCGCCTTTGGTTTCAGCGGCATGGAGGTTGAGACCATCTGCCGTTACAACCTGCCGATTTGCGTGGTCGTGATGAACAACAACGGCGTTTACCGGGGCACCGACGTGAACCCCTCGGGTACCGCCGACGTGGCACCGACCGTATTCGTCAAGGGCGCACGCTATGAGATGATGATGCAGGCCTTCGGCGGTGTGGGCGTACAGGCCAATACACCGGCGGAATTGCGCAAGGCAATGGAAGACGCTGTCAAGTCGGGCAAACCGACCCTCATCAATGCCATCATTGACGAGACCGCTGGTACCGAAAGTGGCCGTATCACAAGCTTGAATCCCACGGCCAAGAAAAAGTAATTTTTGTAGTACCAAGCATTCGTTTAAGTAACCGGTAACTGACTAGGAGATTTGAAAATGGACAATCAACCACTAAGTGGCATCAAGATTATCGACTTCACCCATGTGCAAGCTGGCCCTGCCTGCACTCAGATGCTCGCCTGGTTTGGCGCGGACGTCATCAAAGTTGAGCGCCCCGGTTCGGGCGACGTGTCCCGCAGCCAGTTGCGCGACATCGAAGGCGCGGACGCGCTTTACTTCACCATGTTGAACAGCAACAAGCGCGGCTTGACGCTGGACACCAAGCAGCCCGCAGGCAAAGAAGTTCTGGAGCGTCTGATTAAAGAATGTGACGTGATGGTGGAAAACTTTGGCCCCGGCGCGCTGGATCGCATGGGTTTCACCTGGGAATACATTCAAAAACTCAACCCCAAGATGATCCTTGCGTCAGTGAAAGGCTTCTCCGACGGCCACCACTACGAAGACCTGAAGGTCTATGAAAACGTGGCGCAGTGCGCTGGCGGTGCTGCATCAACCACCGGCTACTGGAAGGGCGAGAACTCTGGCCCCACCATCTCCGCTGCTGCTTTGGGCGATTCCAACACCGGTATGCATCTGGCCATTGGCATCCTGACCGCCTACATCGGCCGTCAGAAAACTGGCAAGGGCCAGAAGGTGGCCGTGTCGATGCAGGACAGCGTGCTCAATCTGTGCCGCGTCAAGATGCGCGACCAGTTGCGCCTCGACAACCTGGGCTACCTGGAAGAGTATCCGCAGTATCCGAACGAAATGGATGCGTTCAAGGATGGCGTGGTGCCACGTGGTGCCAATGCGGGCGGCGGCGGACAGCCAGGCTGGATTTTGAAGTGCAAGTGCTGGCAGACCGACCCTAATGCATACATTTATTTCACCGTTCAAGGCCACGCTTGGGGGCCCATTTGCGACGCGCTGGGCAAGCCCGAGTGGAAGGACGACCCTGCGTACAACACGCCGCGTGGTCGTCAGCCGCACATCATGGACATCTTCGCCACGATCGAAGACTTCATCAAAGACAAGACCAAGTTCGAAGCCGTCGACATCTTCCGCAAATTCGACATTCCGTGCGCTCCGGTGCTGTCGATGAAAGAGCTATTGCACGACAAATCGTTGCGGGCGAGCGGCTCTATCGTCGAAGTTCCGCACAAAGTACGCGGGAGCTACTGGACCGTCGGTAGCCCGATCAAGTTCTCCGATACGAAGCCCGTGGTCACCGCCTCGCCGCTGCTGGGTGAGCACACTGACGAGGTACTCACCGACCTCGGTTACAGCAAGGATCAAATTGCCGCGATGCACGCTAGCAAGGCGGTCTAACACCGGTCAAATCGGTCGCCGGCGATGCTCGCAACAACGGCGCCTCAAGGTGCCGTTGTTTTTTGCGTCGGCGCAATCGCGTTTGCTGTTTTGCCATTCGAAACTCTGGAAAGCTGGTTATGAAAACGCTTGTTGATTGCGCCCAGTTAGTCGCGGCCGTTGGCGATGCTGTCATAGCCTCCAACGCGGCTGGCGATATCGTGCTCTGGAACCCTGGTGCTGCACGTATGTTTGGCTACACCGAAGCAGAAGCCATAGGCAAACAGCTCGACATCATCACGCCGGAGCGTCTGCGTCATCGCCACTGGGAGGGGTATCACAAGTCGATGGCCACGGGCACGACCAAATACGGCAACGATCTGCTACGAGTGCCAGCCATCCACAAAGATGGTCGCGCGATGTCAATTGCATTCACCGTCGCAATGCTGTTTTCCGATGACGGCAAAGCCAATGCCGTGATCGCCATCATCCGCGATGAAACTGCACGCTTCAACGAGGATCGCGCAACGCGCAAGCGCATTGCCGAGCTTGAGGCGCAGTTGGCCGCAAGCGTCGGCGCAACACCCGAATCCGCCGAACCGGGCAAGGCGGCCGTCGCCGTGAACCATGACTCGCCTCCCGCCGCTGTCTGCATGCGGCCAAAATAGCGATTTCCATCCGGCAAATACGGCGATGAGCAAAGCACTCGAAGGGTATCGAATTCTCGACTTCACGCATGTGCAGTCGGGCCCGACCTGCACGCAATTGCTGGCTTGGTTCGGTGCGGACGTGATCAAGGTAGAGCGCGCTGGGGAAGGCGACGCGACGCGCGGCCAGCTACGCGACGTGCCGGGCGCGGACAGCCTGTATTTCACGATGCTTAACCACAACAAGCGCTCGATCACCATCGACACCAAAAAGCCCAAGGGCAAAGAAGTGCTTGAAACGCTGATCAAGCAATGCGATGTCTTGGTGGAGAATTTCGCGCCGGGTGCGCTGGATCGAATGGGGTTTAGCTGGGAGCGCATTAACGAGTTAAATCCTCGCATGGTCGTAGCCTCGGTCAAAGGCTTCGGTCCCGGCAAATACGAACACTGCAAGGTCTACGAAAACGTGGCGCAGTGCGCAGGTGGATCGGCCTCTACGTCAGGTTTCGACGATGGACCGCCAATGGTCACCGGCGCTCAGATTGGAGATAGCGGTACCGGCGTCCACCTCGCGCTCGGCATTCTCGCAGCGCTATTGCAGCGACATAAAACCGATCGCGGTCAAAAGGTGTTGGCTCCGATGCAGGATGCCGTATTGAACCTCTGCCGCGTCAAGCTACGGGATCAGCAGCGTCTGGAACGCACCGGCACCATGCACGAATATCCGCAGTACCCCGATGGCAAGTTTGGCGCGGCGGTGCCGCGCGCGGGCAACGCCTCGGGCGGTGGGCAGCCAGGCTCCATCCTCAAATGCAAGGGATGGGAGACCGATCCGAATGCCTACATCTACTTCATCACACAATCGGGCGTCTGGCCCGCCGTGTGCAAAGTGATCGGCGAAGAAGGCTGGATCGAAGATGAAGCGTTCGCCACACCGGCAGCTCGCTTGTTGCACCTGAAGCCGATCTTCAAGCGTATCGAACAATGGACGATGACCAAAACCAAATTTGAGGCGATGGACATCCTGAACGAATACGATATTCCGTGCGGGCCCATTCTCTCGATGAAGGAACTTGCCGAGGAGCCGTCACTGCGTGAAACCGGCACCATCGTTGAAGTCGATCATCCGGTGCGTGGCAAGTATTTGACCGTGGGTAACCCGATCAAGATGTCTGACAGCCCAACCATCGTTACGCGCTCGCCACTGCTCGGTGAACACACCGAAGAGGTACTTACGCAACTCGGCTACAGCGCCGAACAAATCGCGGCATTGCGCGAAGAAAATGTGATCTAGGATGAAATTCGCGGTGATCCCGATTGCGGTGCAGGCAAGCACGCAGACGCGCAAGCGTCAGGCCCCGAAAGGCCGTCGCGTTGATGCCGAGGCGCTAGCGCAAGTTCAGGCGTTGCTTGGCGATGATTCGCGCCAACGCGATCTCTTGATCGAACATCTCCACAAAATTCAGGATCGCTTCGGTCACCTGTCGGCGGCGCATCTCGCAGCGCTCGCGCAAGAGATGCGTATCGCGCAAACCGAAGTCTACGAAGTAGCCACGTTCTATCACCACTTTGACGTTGTGAAAGAAAACGAGGCGGCACCCCCAGCGTTGACTGTTCGCGTGTGTGACGGCCTCTCCTGTGAGATGGCGGGAGCGAAAGATTTGCTCGCAAAATTACCGGCGATTCTCGGCAAGGAAGTGCGCGTCATCGCCGCGCCGTGCATCGGTCGCTGCGAACAGGCGCCCGCAGTTGCGGTCGGTCAAAACCCCGTGCCGAATGCGACCTGCGAAGCGGTTACGGCAACGGTCACGGCCAATGCGATTTCGCACAAACCAGAAGGCTTCATCGACCTTGCCGCATATCAAGCTGCGGGCGGTTATGCCATGCTGGAGCAATGCATTTCCGGCTCGCGCGACGTTGAATCCGTGATCAAAACGATGGAAGACTCCGGCTTGCGCGGCCTCGGTGGCGCAGGCTTCCCGGCAGGTCGCAAGTGGCGCATCGTGCGTGCGGAAGCAGGGCCTCGCCTGATGGCCGTAAACATCGACGAGGGCGAACCCGGCACGTTCAAGGATCGTGTGTTGCTTGAGCGCGATCCGCATCGATTTCTCGAAGGCATGCTGATCGCCGCATGGGCCGTGGGCATCGCGCAAATTTACGCCTACCTTCGCGACGAATATCACGATTGTCGCGTGATGCTGGAAGCCGAGTTGGCTAAGCTTCGCGCCGATCCACCGATGGCGAACATGCCGGAGATCATTCTGCGACGCGGCGCTGGCGCCTACATCTGCGGCGAAGAGTCCGCGATGATCGAATCTATCGAAGGCAAGCGTGGTATCCCGCGACTGCGCCCACCCTATGTGGCGCAGGTCGGCCTGTTCGGTCGCCCAACGCTCGAGCACAATTTCGAAACACTGTACTGGGTGCGTGAGTTGCTCGAAAAAGGCGGCGCGTGGTTTGCATCGTTTGGCGCAAATGGCCGCAAGGGTTTGCGCTCCTTCTCAGTGTCAGGTCGTGTCAAAAATCCTGGCGTGAAACTCGCACCCGCAGGCATCACGATTCAAGCGCTGATTGATGAGCATTCTGGTGGCATGTTGCCGGGCCACACGTTTTACGGTTACCTGCCGGGCGGGGCATCAGGCGGCATCCTGCCCGCCAGCATGAACACGATCCCGCTTGATTTCGACACCTTGCAACCATACGGTTGCTTCATCGGGTCGGCCGCAGTCGTCGTCCTTTCCAATCACGACACAGCGGTCGCTGCGGCACGCAACACGATGCGCTTTTTTCAGCATGAGTCCTGCGGCCAGTGCACGCCTTGTCGAAACGGCACTGCCAAGGCATCAACCCTGATCGAACAGCCGAAGTGGGACGTCGCATTGCTCGCCGATCTCTCCGCCGTGATGCGTGACGCGTCGATCTGCGGTTTAGGTCAGGCCGCACCGAATCCAGTTGATTGCGTGGTCAAGTATTTCCCTCACGAGCTTGCGTAGATCGACCAAAGGTTTCACACTATGAATGCAATTACCCGGCTCGAAATGGCGTCTTTAGACGCTCCCACCGTTACGTTCGAGCTCAACGGTCGCAGCGTCACCGCGCGCGCCGATCAAACGCTCATTCAGATCGCCGACCGCGAAGGCATCGCGCTTCCACGCCTTTGCTACTCCGAGGGCCTGGAGGCCGTCGGCAACTGCCGCTCCTGCATGGTAGAAATCGCCGGTGAGCGTGTGCTCGCACCGTCGTGCTGCCGCATGGCGACTAATGGTATGAAGGTCACCACCGATAGCGAACGCGCCGTGAAATCGCAGCAAATGGTGCTCGAATTGCTGCTCGCCGACATGCCGGAGACGAGTTACACGCGACACAACGAAGTTGATCACTGGGCGCAGAAACTGGGTGTCGGCAAGCCGCGGTTTGTTGCACGTAAATCAGTCGTCGCCGACCTGTCGCACCCGGCCATTGCAGTCAATCTCGACGCCTGTATTCAATGTACACGCTGTCTGCGCGCTTGCCGCGAAGAGCAGGTCAACGACGTGATCGGCCTCGCATTCCGTGGCGATCACGCGAAGATCGTGTTCGATATGGACGACGCGATGGGCGCGTCCATGTGCGTTGCCTGTGGCGAATGCGTGCAGGCCTGCCCGACCGGCGCGTTGATGCCGGCCCGCGACGTCGCGCTGGCGGTGCCCGACAAGCAGGTCGAATCGGTGTGTCCGTATTGCGGTGTCGGCTGCCAGCTCACGTACAACGTAAAAGATGACAAGATTCTTTTTGTCAACGGTCGCGATGGCCCGGCCAATCATGAGCGACTGTGCGTAAAAGGCCGCTATGGTTTCGACTACGCACATCATCCGCAACGCCTGACCAAACCGCTGATCCGTCGTACCGATGCGCCGAAAACCGGCGACTTTGTGGTGGATCCCGACCGCGTGATGGAGGTATTTCGCGAAGCCTCGTGGGAGGAAGCGCTTGAATTTGCCGGTGGCAGGCTCGCGCAAATTCGCGATACGCACGGCAAAAAATCGCTCGCTGGCTTCGGCTCTGCAAAGGGCAGCAACGAAGAGGCGTATCTGTTCCAGAAGCTCGTGCGTACGGGCTTCGGCAGCAACAACGTCGACCATTGCACGCGTTTGTGTCACGCCTCGTCGGTCGTGGCGCTGCTCGAAGGCATCGGCTCCGGCGCGGTGTCGAATCCGGTGATGGACGTGACCAAGGCGGCGGTGGTCATCATCATCGGCGCCAACCCGAGCGTGAATCACCCAGTCGCTGCGAGCTGGATCAAGAACGCGGTCAACAACGGCACGCAGTTGATCGTGTGCGATCCACGGCGCTCCGATCTCGCCCGTGTTGCGCATCGCTTTCTGCAATTCAAACCGGACACGGACGTGGCCTTGTTGAACGCGATGATGAACGTCATCGTGACCGAAAATCTGGTGGATGCCGAGTTCATCGCGAGCCGTACCATTGGCTATGACGATCTGCGCAAGAACGTCGAGGGCTATACACCGGAAATGATGGCCCCGATCTGCGGTATTGACGCAGACACCATTCGCTACGTGGCACAGCTGTACGCCACGTCGAAGGCTTCGATGATCCTATGGGGCATGGGCGTGTCGCAACACGTTCACGGCACCGACAACGCGCGCTGCCTGATCGCACTCGCGCTGATGACCGGCCAGATCGGCCGTCCCGGCACCGGATTGCACCCGCTGCGCGGTCAAAACAACGTTCAGGGGGCATCGGACGCCGGTTTGATTCCTATGATGTATCCCGACTATCAGCACGTCTCCAACGCCGAGACGCGTGCGCGCTTTGAGTCCGCGTGGAAGGTGCCCGCGGGCTCGCTCGATGCTGAACCCGGTTTGACGGTAGTCGAGGTCATGCATGCCATCAAAAATGGTGGCATTCGTGGCATGTATGTGATGGGTGAGAACCCTGCCATGTCGGACCCCGACGCCAACCACGCGCGTGAGGCGCTCGCCGCGCTCGATCATCTTGTCGTGCAGGACATCTTCCTGACTGAGACGGCGTATCTCGCTGATGTCATCCTTCCTGCCAGCGCGTTCCCCGAGAAAACCGGCAGTTTCACCAACACCGATCGCCTCGTGCAGATGGGTCGTCAGGCCATCAATCCGCCGGGCGACGCGAAGCAGGATCTGTGGATCATTGAGCAGATCGCCAAACGTCTAGGCCTCGACTGGAACTATGGTCACGTGTCCGAAGTGTTTGACGAAATGCGGCACACCATGCCAAGCATCGGCGGCATCACCTGGGATCGTCTGGAGCGTGAACACGCAGTGACTTATCCATGCACCAAAGAAGGCGATCCCGGCCAATCCGTCGTGTTCGTCGATGACTTTCCGCGTGAAGGGGGTCGTGCGCGTTTTGTGCCCGCTGACATCATTAGCGCCGATGAACGCCCCGATGCCGAATACCCGATGGTGCTCATTACCGGGCGGCAGCTGGAGCATTGGCACACCGGCAGCATGACGCGGCGCGCGACGGTGCTCGATGCCATTGAGCCTGATCCGGTCGCACTGGTGCACCCGCTTGATCTTGCCGATATGGGCGGGCAACCGGGTGACGTGATCACCATCGCCTCGCGTCGTGGCGAGGTCGTGTTGTATGCGCGGGCTGACGACAGCTCACCGCGCGGCGCGGTGTTCGTCCCATTTTGCTACTACGAAGCGGCGATCAACAAACTCACCAACGCTGCGCTTGATCCTTTCGCGAAGATTCCCGAATTCAAGTACTGTGCGATCAGGGTTTCGCTCGGTGGAACGCTCGCAGAAATGTCCAGTTACGGCGGCGGCAAGGCGCTCGCGCGCGAGGCAGCGGCGGCGGCGGTGGGTCGTTAAGTTGCCGGGGGCCACTCCGGCGGATGCGTGCCGGGTGGCATCGACGGACGCGCCCAAAGGGTTGGCGTGCGGGAAAATTTTGCGCTGTGCGCCATCGCGGCCAATTCGCCGAAGCCGGATGCTGCGGTCTCAATAAACGGCGTCACTTTCGGGCGCTCAATGGAAAAGCCGTTCTCCACACGGCCGAGACTGCGCAACCAATGCCCGGTTTGCGCAAGCGAAACCTTCACATGCCAACTGCCGCCCTCGAGGGCTTGTCGGCGCAGGGCAGTGATCGCCGCAAACGCCATGATGTGGCCGGTGGCGTAGTCGAGAATCTGCATCGGCAGCGGTTTTGGCTCGACGGAATTCGCGGCTTCTGCTTCGGCGAGATTGAATCCGGTTGCGGTTTGCACGAGTGAATCGAAGCCGCGTCGCATGCGCCACGGCCCGGTGTCGCCATACGCGCAGAGTGAGACGTACACAATGCCCGGACGCAAGCGCGCCGCGTCCTCTGGGGCAAATCCGAGCGCTGCCAATCCGCCCGGTCGATAGCCTTGAACGAACACGTGGCTTGTTGCCAGCAAGTTTTTCAACGCATCGCGACCCACGGCTGTTCGCAGGTCTGCGTGGGCGGAGAGCTTGCCGCGACTGGTGTCGGCGATCGATTCAATGTTTGGCAAATGCGGCGAGTTGATGAGCATCACGTCCGCTCCGTACGCGGCGAGCATGCGCCCGCAGACGGGACCTGCGAGGATGCGTGTGAGGTCAAGGACGCGGAGGCCCGTGAGCGGGCGATCTGTGGCGGTTAGCGCGGGGAGTGACCGGGGCGCGGCCTCACCAATGCGCTCGATCGTGAAAAGCGGCAACGCCGCCACAGCCTGCCCCTGCGGATGCGCGACCCATTCGGTAAAACTGCGGCACGCCGCGACGACGAGACCGGCGTCGGCCGCCGCCTGCTCAAAATCCTGCGCCCGCCACGACAGCAAGGCGCGCTCAGCGTCTGCACGTTGTGCCGTCTCCGCCGAGAGCCCGAGCAAACCGAGCGCACCGTCACGATGATGGGCAAAGTTCGCGTGGATGCGCACCCAGCCATCAGCGCAGCGATACAGACCGGAAAATTTGTCCCAGACGTTCGGCGTGACGCCATCGAGGCTGAACCAGCCGGAGCACTCTAGCGCGGCATGCGTCATGTCGACGCTGACTTGCTGATGCGGCTGACCGCGCACGTGGCCCAATTCGACCGCAGCCAGCGCAGCCGCCGCGACGGTCGCCTGCGCCGCCGTGCCGACGGCGAAGGACGACGGCAGCACTGGGTCTGCGCCGGTCAGGTGGACATGCTGCAAAGTGTCTGCTGGCTGTTTCGCCAGTTTCCACAGGGTTGAGAGCGTGTCGGTGGCAGACATTTTGAGCCTTTCCTGTGACGTATCTCAGCTACAGCTTTTCGCCGGAAACACTACTGCATGTGGGCTACCAGCCAATTTAGCCAATAATCAACAATCGCAAAATATCGTCTCTAGCCCACGTTCAAACTTGATTAAGCAAAAAAGCTGAACCGAAAACCTCTAAGCCTGCGGATGCAAATACCGATTGCTGATCGCCTCAATTTCCGCGTAAATTTCCGGCGGTAATTTCACATGATGCGCATTGAAACTTTGCTGCAACTGCGCCACACTCGTGGCACCGAGAATCACGCTGCCGACGAACCATTTGTTCACTGCAAACGCGAGAGAAAGATCGAGCAGGCTCATATCGTATTTTTTGGCGAGCGCCGCATATTCGTCCGCCGCGACCAACGCGAGCGGTCGACGGAAGCGACCGAAGAAATCCGGAAACGTCTGAAAGCGCGAGCCTGCGGGCATCGCGCCTTTCGAATATTTGCCCGTCAACGCGCCCATGCCAAGCGGACTGTATGCGAGGAGCGGAACCTGTTCGCGATAGCTCACCTCGGCGAGATCGCCCTCGAAACTGCGGTTCAACATGCTGTAAGTGTTCTGAATCGATGCTGGCTTTGGAGCGCCCAACTGATCGGCGGCGCGGCAGAACATGGTGGTGCCCCAGGCTGACTCGTTCGACAGACCGTAGCCGCGAATCTTGCCCGCCTTGATGAGCGTTTGCATCGCTTCGACCTGCTCGACGATCGGCACGGTTTCGCGCTCTTTGCTGCTGTCGAACTGCCAGCTTCCGAACGCCGCGACGTTGCGATCAGGCCAGTGAATTTGGTAGAGATCAATGTGATCCGTTTGCAGGCGTTTGAGCGAACCTTCGCAGGCGTCGATGATGTTCGCTTTGGTCAGCGATGTCGCGCCGTTTCTGATCCAGTCACGACGACCCGGCCCCGCGATTTTGCTGGCGAGCACGACCTTTTCACGATTGCCGGGACGACCCAGCCAGTTGCCCAGAATGATCTCGGTACGCAGCCCGGTTTCCGCACGCGGTGGCACCGGATACATCTCGGCGGTGTCAACAAAATTGATGC
>JAYWAQ010000523.1:0-4001 GCA_043782305.1 Burkholderiales bacterium | reverse complement strand
TTAACTCAATCAGATCGATGTGCTTCTTGGGGTCTTGCACCAATCGGGCAAGCACCTGATAGAACTTTTCGCCACCCCAGGTTTCGTTGTGGAACGTGACCAGCAACGAGTGCCGCGACCACTGACCACCGCCACCCCATGGCGTTTTCGCAGCGGTTTCATCAAGGGCGGTACACAGTGCATAGCGCGCCGCGATGATCGTCTCTGGCGGCACTAGCGACTCGCGGGCGCGACGCTCAAACAGATTGACCTGCTCAACCAGATAGTCACGGAGTTGGGCGGGATCAGGATGATGCGCAGTTACGCGAATCTGCGGAATGAGATTGAGGAGTGGATTGGCCGCCACCGCGAGCGAATTGGCACCGCTTAAAACCTCCGGCAGGTCAGCTGCAATCTGTGCCGCGCCAACACCGGGCATGGCCGCTGCGGGTGCTGTGCTCAATGTGGTGTTGGTCCCGATAGGCACGGCTCCCTGCGGGTTGGCAAGGATGGCGAACGGATCGAGGTTGGCGGGAGTTGTCATGCGCGGATCGCCCAGAATTCAAGTTTCAGGCCGGGCCAGTCACCCGCGATATGCATCGCGAGACCGCCGGAGCGCTCAAGACCGCGCCAGAATTCACTGGACGTGTCGAGCTCGAAATAGTTGTTTCCAGCGTGATACGGAATTTGGCGCGGAGCCACTGGCAAAGGACGCAGGCCAACACCTGGCAAATGCAGATTCACCAAGTCGCGAATTTTCTCGACCGGTCCAATTTTTACTTGTGTGGGGAACAGTTTGCGCACCTGCTCGCCCGGCAGTTCAGAGGCGACCGCCAAAACAAACACCGCGCTGGTGATCAGCGATTTATCGGCGATAACGGCAACCCGAACACCGTACGCTCGCTCCAGCAATTCGATCTGGAAGGCGTTCTGTTCGAGCACCATCGATAGCGAGCGACGCAAATCCTGCATCACCGGAGTGAAACAGGCCGCAAGATCATTGTGGTTGTAAATCGGGTAGTCACCCGGTCGTCGTGAGTCACGCGTGAACGTCGTGAAGTCTCCTGCCAACGCGAGTAAGGCCGCATACAGTCGCTCGGGATGCAGCGCGCGCAGTTGCGACAAATGCATGACCAGAGGTTCGGACCGGTTGACCAGTTGCAACATCAAAAAATCAGCAATCTCGGAAACTCCGCCCTTACCCGGTGCCGAAAGCCGCGCCGCAAGCGCTTCGCCACGGTGATGCATCAAGCCCGCAAGTTCACGCAAGAACCCGGACAACACGCTGCTCTCGTGCGCAACCACGACGGTCGGAATGAACGACTCGCCCAGCGCAACCGACAAATCGTTGCGGCGCTCGGTGACATGACAAACGCCAATGGTCATCCAGCCTTCGGGCACTTCACCTTCAGGCAACAGGCGCATGCGAAGCTGCGCGTTCTGAATCGGCGCAGGTTCGCCACCGACAGAATTTTGATCAGCGACTTCTTCGTCAATGACGCTGTAGCGTGCCAGCGAACGCGCGTCGTCATCGAAGCTGACCTCTTCGCTGCCCGTGCGGTACATCGGCAGGCAAAGTGACACTCGCTTGCCTTTAAGCGTTTCCGGGATATCGATGGCTTTCGGCGGCACGTTGTAGTCCGGGAACGAGAATGTTGTGCCGTCCGGCATCACCCCACTACCGCGAGCAATGGCCACCTTGCCGATAGCCAGCGAAGTCTCATCCAGTTGCAGGTGATGGAAGCCCCAGAAATGCCCTTCACTGCTCAATGCACGTTGATGCTGCGAATGCTCGCGGTGACGCTCACCCTGCTGAAAGTGCTGAGGCCGAAGGAACATGCCCTCCGACCAGACCACCCGACTGCGATCACCCATAGTAAATGTCCTCAAAAGGCCGGGCGCAGTAGCGATGCAACCGCGCCAAAAAGACTATACGCGCCGTCGTTATTTTTTTCAAACTATCCCCCCGATAATCGAAATCACGATCACGAAAGGGATTCTCCAGTAAGTGCGCGATAAGTGAAAGCTAATACGCCACGCGCCGACTCGGAAGCTTTAAGAAATCGCGCTTTTATGAAGGGCGCTGCATCCTTCGCCGCCGTCGGGTACAACGCCAGCATCGCACAGAACGGCGCGATGACGATTTCCGGGCCAAGCTCCATGCGTTCGTTGATGCGGGCCAGCGGCAACTGCTCGGCCTCCATCCCAATCTTGCACAAAGTCTTGCAAATGAGCGCTTCTTTGGCGAGATCAGTCGTTTGCGACAGTTGATTGATCAGCTCCGGCACCGCAGGTTTGGCGATGGGGCCGAGCTCCGCCAAGGCCACGAGCGCCGCCGGATGGTCAGCGGTCAGCGCGGGATCGGAACAGAAGGCGCACAGATCATGCAGCGGTTGAACAAAAGTGTCGGCTTTCGCTAACTCGGCAAAGGCGGCGATCACTGCCGGTCGGTTAGCGCCCTTTTTGAGCTCGGCGCGAAGGAAACCACCAATTTGTTGCCGACCGATCGGTGAATCACCAGCACTTTGCACGAGTGTGGTGAGCGCCTCAGGCGTCCACTGTTCACGGGGCGTGCCAGCAACCGTTTGCGCGATGGTCTTGGCTGCGGTATCAGGGGCCAATGAAAACGTGAGCTGCGCCATCTGCCGGATGTTTTCCTCGGCGTGAAACAGCATGACCGAAAGCGGGAGATGGGCAGACTCCGGAAGTCGATTTTGTCGGAACAGTCCGTGCGCTGCGGCAAGGCGCAAAGGACTCTGGTCAGTGCGGTGCAGGAATTCGACCATCTGCGCATCGGTCGCATCAGTGCACATCAGCGGTTCAAGCGCGCCCAGGACAAACGCGCCGATGGTGAGCGTGGCTGGCTCGTCACGACAGCGCTTCAGACAAGCCAGGAACCCGTCAATTGTGTCAACCGTGATCGCGCCGGGCGTCGCATGCATGCCCACCGCGGTCAAACGCTCGGTGGCGTCGTTCGAGGTAAGCCACGTTTCGGGCCGAATGGGTTTCGGCGGCGGCGCTTCTACTGCCGTTGTAGCGGGCGTGTTGTTTTCCATACTAGACAATGTTCGCCAGCGCGGTGGTGGTGGTCGTACCGGTGACGGTAACACCCACGATTGGGCCCACAACGCTCAACGGGCCGACGATCGAAACGGGGCCAGTGAACGTAACGGGGCCAGTCACTGTCAACGCCCCGGTTAGCGTGTAAACGCCTGTATGTGTAACCGCAGCCATCAGGGTGGTGGCTCCCAGCGTCAAAGTGGTGGTTCCCGAGGTTTGCGTGTATTGCGGTGAACTGAACGTAGTTCGAGGTGTCGTGACCGAGATTCCGCCGATTACGTTGACGGTGCTGGAGGCCGTCACATCGAGCTTATGCTGGCCGGTAATCGCGCTCGTCTGATTGCCCGTAATCGTATGTTTGTCGTTGCCTATGACCGTACGGGTATCGTTGACGTTGATCGTGGTCTCACGATTTTTGTCCACCTGGCGCTTTTCGTCGTTTTCGACCCGCGTTTCCAGATCCTTCTGGGCGTGCATGTAGATAAGCTCGTCGCCCATCTTGTCTTCCATGCGGATTTCGTTGAAGTGTTCAGATCCGCCCCCTTTACTGGAGCGCGACTTGATACCGCTCTGGGTCTTGTTGCTGGGTAACGCATAAGGTGGCATGTGCGTGGCGTTGTACACACTGCCGGTGACGATGGGAAGGTCCGGATCGCCGCCTAGGAAATCAACGATCACTTCCTGCCCGACGCGCGGGATGTGAACCATACCCCATTGTGTGCCAGCCCAGGGCGTGCTCACGCGCAGCCAGCAGCTACTGTCACTGTCTCCTTTGCCATAGCGATCCCAATAAAACTGCACCTTGATACGACCGTACTCGTCGGTGTGAATGTCCTCGCCAGCGGCCCCAACCACGCACGCTGTTTGCGGGCCGTAGGTGCGCGGCTTCGGCGTCAGCTTTTGCGGCTTATAGGGCATGGTCGTCGGCTGCGACGTGACCGTGATGCCCCAGTCTGCGTCGC
>JAYWAQ010000522.1:0-4005 GCA_043782305.1 Burkholderiales bacterium | reverse complement strand
CTATAGCCAAAAGCTGTTGCCAGCAAAGTCTGGCTGCGAGCGATTTTCCCAATGGCCGCCGCGATAGCATGCGACGTAGATTCATTTGTCACGAAAGCCAGCCATGCGGAAAACACTCATTTCGACCCTCGCGAGCGGCGCGTTATGTGTCTGTCTGGGAGCATCGGCTGCTGAAATAAAAGTGCTTACAGCCGGGGCGTTCAAGCCCGTCGTCACTGCGCTCGTTCCCGAATTCGAAAAGCAGACCGGTCATAAAGTTACGGTAGAAAATGACACCGCAGGCGCGCTGACCAAACGTATTTCCGGCGGCGAGGCGTTTGACCTGATCATCCTCACGCCAGGGGCGCTAACCGAGCTGACGAAAGTTGGCAAAGTCGTCGATGGCTCAGCCAAATCGCTGGCCCGCGTCGCCATCGGCGTCGCCGTGAAAAAAGGCGCTACGCTTCCCGACATCTCGACGGTTGCAGCATTTCAAAACGCGCTGTTAGCCGCACGCGCCGTCGCCTATATCGACCCGGCTGCGGGCGGCTCCAGCGGCATTTATCTCACGCAATTGTTCGAAAAAATGGGCATCGCGGATCGCATCAAAGCCAAGGCGGTATTGGTCCCCGGCGGCCTCGTTGCGCAACGACTGGTGAACGATCAGGCAGACATTGCTATTCACCAAATCAGCGAAATCCTCGCCGTGCCAGGTGCCACACTGGTCGGCCCGATTCCGGCGGAGATTCAGAATTACACGGTGTATGCGGGCGGGGTCAGCGCGGGCGCACGAGACGCGGCTGCAGCGAAAGCGCTTTTGAATGCGCTTGCCACGCCGACCGCTCGGCTTTACATGCGCGAAAAAGGGCTGGAAGCGCCGTAGTGGTCGCGCCGTAACACTTACACAGTAATGTTCGCGCCTGAGTGAGGTGCTAGCGCTGACATTCCTTCCAGAACGCCGGATCGGTGCACAACGCCTCACCAATGAATTCGCCGAGCCGTCGATAGCTCTCAAACTGTGCCTCAGAAAACCATTGATCGTCGGTTGGTTCTTGCGGAAAACCGGTGCCCCGTTTGGCGTACTCGACAATGTCATCGGGCATGCCTTTGAGCAGTGTCGGTTTGACATAAATAATGTGTCCGACGAAAGCGTCTTTGCTGCCCGATGCCGGGTAAGCCACGTCGCCCAGCACGTAGCCGCGTTCGCTGATTTTTTCGTCGCCAATGGGTTTAAGCAGATCAAGCGAATCGGTGAACGTTATTTCAACGTCAAAGTCGGTGCGCACCAGCCGCATGGCATTGGCCAGATCGGAGTATTTATGGTCCCCATCTTGCCCGGCATCGACGACCACAATGAAAGGCACGCGGCGGCGCACCAACTCGTAAATGCCCAGATTTTCAAAGTGTCCGCCATCGCTTAGGTACAGCCACGGTTGCTTGAAATCTGCGCTTCCGAGCAGCTCACTGAGGAGTGCCTTTAGCGAGAACATGGGTGTGCGTTGCCGTGACGCGTCGTCGTCAGTTGGATTGCCAAACCAGCGCCCCAACCGCACGTTAAACAGCGCGAGCAACAGCGCCATTGACGGCGTGGAGTGGTAGCCCATATTGGGGCTCGCCGCAGCACCGGAAGTCGGAAACGCCATTGCGTACGTGGTGCCCGCGTTGTAGATGCCGTCCTTGGGCGGTTCAGGTTCGTGGCTTCCCATCACGCCGTATTCAAACGTGCGCCGATAGGCTTCGATGATCGGCCCGGATTGCAACAACGGGCGCACGGCTGTTCGCGGAAATGCGTAGCCGCTATGCAGCGGCGAAAATGTGAACGAGGCAGACTTTCGCGACTGCCAGGCTAACTCTGGGGATCCCGTCAGATTCAGCGCCGTATTGATGAGGTGAAGTGGGCGCTGCACATTCGTTGGCACCTGCGTCGTGGGATCGTGTTTCGCAAGCGCGGACAAACACAGATCATCATCAGGATCAATATCCGTGAACGGATGCGCCATGCGCCCGTTTTGCTCCGGCGGTACGCAATCGCGCGACGCGCCCAAATAGGCGCGCGCCAGACGATTGCCATAGAAGCGGTTGTACGAGAAGAGGTTGATATCCACACGCGACGACATCGCGACGGCGAGAACAAGCGCGAGTGCCGCCCAACCCAGCAGACCCAACTCGCCTGCACGCGCCAGCACGACCAGCGCAGCGCCTGTATCGTCGCGCAACGCATGCCAGTAGTTTTTGGCCGTGGATTCGGGAATGACTGATAGCTCGATGCCTTTGCTTGACGATTTAAGCGTCGTTTCGGTACTCTGGTCGGGGGCGATGGTCGCGAAGTGAACTGCGGAAGCGGCGCAGAGGTTGGTGGGTAGCGCCGTCTTTGTTGCCGGGCTGTAGTACCAGCTCAACGCGGCGAACAGCACGCAACCGACGGCAGCTACCAGTCCTGCTACAAAGATATACGGCGCAACCGCGAGCACCGTGTCGAGCTTCGGTTTGCCTTTGCCATCGCTGGCACCAGTGCCGCCGCTTTTGCCGCCGAGCGCGCTCTTGCCGAGCAACACCGCCGCGAGTGATTGCAGCAACCACGCGCCCACGCCAATACTCGCAAGCCACGCATAGATGCCGTCGGCCAGAGGGATCGCCACCGCGCCCAGCCACAACATTCCGAAGGTCAGCATCCACCCCAAGCCCAGCAAAAATAAAATCGCCCCGAGTCGGCCGAGCCACTCGCGGTCACTCTCCGACATGCGCCGTTTCGCGAGCCCAATAAACAGCAGCACCGCGTGCGAAAGGATCACCAGCACCACCGGCGTGCCAATCGCCGTATCGAATGCCGCACCGGCAAAATCGTTCCAGCAATGCGTCGCTTGCCAATCCCGTCGCGCATCGGACCACAGCTTCAGCAGCACCCCAGCCAGCGCGCCCGACGCAAACATCGGCACGAACCATTCCACCACCTTTTTTGTCATGCCCGCATCGGAGTCAAAGTCGGGCGTGCTGGTCGAGGCGGGCGGGTCGCCATTGGCCGGAGTCGGTTTGTGAGGCTTGCGTAGAGCCAGTCGAATGGCCGCGCAGGCGACCCACACGACCGTGTTTGCGACGGCAGCAAGCAGGATCCAGCATAGCCATTGAACCAGCGCAGAATCGGCCGGCTTGGTCAGGAGTTTGGCCAGAAAATTGTCCAGTCGAAACCCCTCCGGGACAGCGGACAGGGTCTCGGCGGGAATCCCGACCGCGACTGCGCCGAGCCAAGCGGTTAAAAGCGTGCCGATACCCGCGCCAATCGTCACCACTGCCGTCGAGCGCGCGCCGTCGCCAAGACGGCTCACGCGAGGCAGATCAATCGTCACACCGATGCAGAGCGCCACAGCCAGGAGCGCGCCGGTGGCGATGGCAAGCATCAGACTGCGCCCCAGCGAGTGCAGCTCATAGGCCAACGGTAGCGCGGCACAGACCAGCAAAATACCTGCGATCAAGAGCGGCATCAACACCAGCCAATTTAGCGTGAGATTGCGCGTGTAGGTGGATATGGCCGTCCAGGTGTCGACACCCAACGCGCCGACCCTCGGTGTGAGGTAGTTGCTGTAGCGGCGCAGCCACTGGATCGCTGGATCTTCGGCGGCGGAAACATCCAGCGGGACGGCCTTTTTTGTATCGTCCTTCGGCGGCGGCGTGTAGTGAATCACCGACTCCGCCATTTCGACACTACCACCCGCCCGCCGCTTGATCAGCGCCGAGAGCCAGCTGCCGATGTAGCCACCGCCCGACACCGTAGACAAAAAATCGAACCGGGCCAGCTTTTGATGCCGTGCCAACGATTGAATGATGCCGAGGCAAAACGTCGCGCTGCGGATGCCGCCGCCTGAGAAGGCAAGCGCTGCAATTTGGCCCGAAACGGACTGCGGTCGACTGGCTCGTATCGCTGCATCCTCTTCGGTCAGCACCGTATGCAAAGAGAGCTTCGACGACACAGGGTTTGCCATGATGAGACACTTTTCTACAGTCGACCAAATTGCATTGTCGAACTCTTGT
>JAYWAQ010000521.1:0-4014 GCA_043782305.1 Burkholderiales bacterium | reverse complement strand
TGGATGCGGGACGAAAAGTCAGTCTAAATTGCACTGAGGTTTTTCACTGCAATTCGCCAATTGACAATAGCGATGCGTCAGCGAGGGGAATGCCAACGCCTTGCCGAAACGAAATGTGGCACCGACTACTTTTTTGCCTTGGTAGCTGGCTTTTTGGTGGCGCTGCCTGCGGCCGCTGGCGGCTTGATCAGCGAATCCAGATTTTTTTCTATCGCGTCGCCGATCGGGCCCCTGAACGCGGCCATCAAGAAGCCTAGCTTGATGTCAATCGTTAATTCTTTGGCGGTCACGCCTAACGTGCCGTTCACGCCGCTCCTCGTGAAATTGAGCACGTCTCCCGCCCAGTTTGACTTGAGCTGATAGTCGTTTTCGAGCTTGGCTGCGATTTTCTCAGCCATCTTCTTTGCGTCTGCCTGCGAGCTGTGGTGTGGTCGCTTGATTGAAATTTCGGCCATGCTGTCCTCCTGATTGAATACGGTTGCGCTATTGTCGCCGCAGGAAACGACGGCGGCAACTCCCCCGAAACCGGCCACCGCAGGCGGAACGTCAATGGCGTAGATTTCGCACGCCCACGCGGGACGCGCGAAACGAGGGACACCGCTAAAACCAAATCGCGCGAAATCAAGTAAAACAATCTATTAGACTAATCAAAACCATTGCTGTAATGAATGAAACTTCGCCGGTGCAATCGACTGCGCCCATGGGCCCCGTGTTGCGCGCCTTGCGATCACGCGTCGCGGGCCTCGTGCTCGTCGCGCTGACGCTCACCGGCTGCGCGCAAATTCCGCGCCCGGACGCTGGTGCCTCTACCGCTGCTAGCAGTGCGACGGTCACCGGCGTTTTTGCGCCGCCGAACGACCCTGCCGATCCAGCGTGGCATCCCGTGAATATTCGTTTTAAAACGCCGACGGAATACTCGTTGCGCGAGATTGACGGCAAGCGCTGCATTCGGGCCGTCGCCAACGCTGCCTGGTCGTTCTGGGTCGCCAAAGTGCCAGCCGCGTTCGCCAAAGCGACCACACTGTCGTGGAGCTGGAACGTGCCCGCGCTAATTCCTGAAGCTGACAATCTGGTTATTGGAAAAGACGACTCGCCCGCTCGCGTCGTCGTCGCATTCAGGGGGGACCGGACCAAACTTGATGCGGCTGACCGTTCGACCATGAGTTTGGCCAAAGCACTCGGCGGTGTTGAGTTGCCATTCGCGGCCATTCAGTACATTTGGGAAGGCAAAGCCCCTCCCGAAACGATTGCCCCAAACGGTAACACATCGCGTATTCAAAAACTGGTGGTGAAAAGCGGCACGAACGGATTAGCGATCTGGCAGTCGTTCACGCGCGACGTACGCGCTGACTTTCGGCGTGCGTTTCCCGGTGAAGAACCTGGCGAGATCGAGAGTGTGGGGCTCATGACCGATACCGATGGGCTCGGCGGCACGGCGGAGGCTTGCTACTCAGATATTGAATTACGGTGAACGCTGTCGGTCGGGACTAATCGAGTTTAGCGCCTGAATTTTTCACGAGTTCTGCCCATTTGACTTGATCCGCAGCGAGCTGTATCGCGAAAGCGTCCACGCTGCCTCCCGCGGGCAGATAGCCCTGTTCAAATAACTTTGCACGCGTTGCGGGCTCAAGCATTGCCTTGTTTGCCTCGGCGTTTATGCGCTCAAGCACGGCGCGCGGCGTGCCTGCCGGGGCGACCCAACCTTGCCATCCTGTGACCTGAAATTTTGGATAGCCCGCCTCGGTGGTGGTTGGCGTATCGGGCAATGCAGGGTGTCTGCTGTCGGTAGTCACCGCGAGCGCCTTCAACTTGCCCGCCTTGATTTGTGAGAGGCCCACGCTGATCGCGTCACACATCAAATCAATCGTTCCGCCTAGCAAGTCTTTCACTGCGTCGGCACTGCCTTTGTAGGGCACATGCGTAATTTTCAGCGCGTAGCTTGAATTCAGCAGTTCCAGCGCAAGGTGCGGTACTCCGCCGTTGCCACCCGATCCGAAGTTCAATTTGCCCGGATTGGCGCGCGCGTAGTCGACCAGCTCCTTCATTGAATTAAACGGTGAATCCGCGCGAACCATCACGGCGAGCGGCAGATTCACCAGCTGGATCACAGGCGTGAGATCCTTCATCGGCGAAAAACTCATCTTGCTGTAGAGCGCCGGGTTGATGCTCATGAGCGCGATATTAGTGTGCAGCAAGGTGTAGCCGTCAGGCGTGCTTTTGGCGGCCGCGTCGCCAGCAATATTGCTGCCCGCGCCCGGTTTGTTTTCCACAATGATCGGCTGACCCCACTGCTCACTGACGCGCTGGCCGACGATGCGCGCGAGCACATCGAGCCCGCCGCCCGCAGGAAAACCGACGAGCAGTTTCACGGGCTTATTGGGGTAGCTCTGCGCGCTGGCTGTGGCCACCGCGAGCGCTGCGATGCAGCAGGTCAACAATCGTCGCACTAGTTGCTCCTTGGTTCCAAGCCTCGTCGGGCACGTGTTGACAGCATGGTAGTACGGATTCGTTGTCGCAGCGAGTGTCGGTCTCGCTGGCAGCAGGTGCCGGGGGTCACAGCCCCGCGAGCTAGCTCTGGTTTGCCGCAGCCACGACAAAACTATCCGCGAAAAATTCGTCTTCGGGTAACTGACATTTCGACACAAAATCGGTTCGCGCAGAATCCACGACAATGGGCGCGCCACAGGCATAAACCTGATGCGCAGACAGATCGGGGAAGTCCGCCATCACCGCACGATGAACGAAGCCGGTGCGGCCATGCCACTGGTCTTCCGGCAACGCGTCGCTGATCACGGGAATGTAGGTGAACTGCGACGGATATTTCTCCACCCACGCGCGGGCCAGATGATCGAGATACAAGTCTTTCGGTCGACGCCCACCCCAATACAGCGTGACTTTGCGCTTGATTTCGCTGTGAATCATGTGCTCGATGATCGCCTTGATCGGCGCGAAGCCAGTACCGCTGGCGACCATGACGACGGGCTTGTCGGATTCCTCGCGCAGAAAAAACGAGCCGTGCGCGCCTTCAAAACGCAGGATGTCGCGCACTTTCAGAATGGCTTCCGCGACCCCGAAAACACGATCCGTGAACATGCCGCCTGGCAAATGCCGAATGTGCAGCTCCAGCAGGGCATCGTCATGCGGCGCATTCGCCATCGAGAAGCTGCGCCGCTTGCCATCTTTCAACAAAAATTCGAGGTACTGCCCAGCGCTGTATTGCAGGCGCTCGTTGGCGGGCAGCTTGACGCGCATGATCACAACGTCTTCGACGACCCGGTCCAGGTGCTCAATGCGGCACGGCAGCGTCTTCATCACGACGTCCCCGGCCTTGCGAACATCACGCGCTTCTACGATCACATCACCTTGCGGTTTTGCTACGCAGAACAGACATTTGCCCTGCTCGCGTTCGAGCGCAGGCAATGTCGTCGCCTGATGCGGGCCGTGCTCGACGGTGCCGGAAATGATGCGGCCTTTGCACGAACCGCAGGCGCCATTTTTGCAGCCGTACGGGATAAGAAAGCCCGAGCGCAGCGCTGCTGACAAAATAGTCTCATCGGGGTCGCACGTAAAGATGTGACCACCGGGTTCGAGCGTGATTTGAGGCATGTGCTGAAGGCTTAACTGGCGTGAAAAAGAAACTGCGGAAGCTGAGACTGTTGATCGTGGGCGCGGGCGACGTGGCCCGACGGTTGACGACGCGTATTGGTGTGAATGAGCGCGTACGGTGGCTGGGTCTGGCGCGAAGCGCAGAAACCGCCGACGCGTTACGCCGTACGAGAATTTTACCGATTGAGGGTGATCTGGATTTTTCACCGAGTCTCAAGCGTGCCGGTGCCTTGGCGCGTAGCGCGCATGCGGTGCTGCACATGGCACCGCCGCCGGGCGATGGCGCGGACGATCCGCGCATGAAGCGCTGGTTGGCGGCGTCGTCGACCGCAAGCAAACTGGGACGCCGCGAGGCTGAACGCGCGCCTTCGAGCGCTATAAAATTGCGCAGTGCGATTCGATCGCACA
>JAYWAQ010000520.1:0-11090 GCA_043782305.1 Burkholderiales bacterium | reverse complement strand
CGCCCGTTCCAGCGCTAATTTTGCGCGTTGCAACAGGACTGACACCGAAATCGGATCACTACCAGCTGTACTTTGGTTTTCGACGTTGTCTGTCCAAGACATAATTTTTTTCAGGACTAGAAATGTTGATAAGAATTGTCTTGGCGAAAGAACATTGTCGTCGTCGGCAAACGCATGAAATGTGGTGCAAGTGCTTGATCGAGTGTACTTTTTTGCAGTCCAGTCAGCGAGCAAACGAGCGGATCGCGATTACATGCGGGTTTGAGCGCTATCGGGGAAGTTATCAGGCGACTTATCCACAATCGATGTGGGCAACTTTTTCGAATCGGCAACCTGCGCCGCACATGACGTTGCTACGCGTAATGATTTCCAAAGCGTTGCTGCATGCGTATCGAAGCGCACAAAAGCGCATCGTTACAATGTGCAACCGCACAAACAGACATTGTCCAACCCCGAATGAGTTCCGTGACCAAGGACGCAGCCATCGACGCTAAAACTGACGCAAAGAGTAAAGCAGTTGACGGCAAAGTTGAACACAAATCACCTTCGAACTTCATTCGACAGATTATCGACGCCGACCAGTTGAGCGGCAAACACTGCGGCAAAGTCGTCACCCGCTTTCCGCCCGAGCCGAACGGTTATCTGCACATCGGTCACGCCAAATCCATTTGCCTGAATTTCGGTCTCGCGAAGGATTACGCGGGTGTCTGTCACCTGCGCTTCGACGACACCAATCCGGTGAAAGAGGATGTCGAATACGAAGAGTCGATCAAGGAAATGGTCCGGTGGCTCGGCTTTTCGTTCGAAAAGAATCTCTATTACGCGAGCGACTATTTCGGCAAGCTCTATGAATTCGCGCAGCACTTTATCGAGCGCGGTCTGGCTTACGTCGATAGCCAATCGGCTGATGAAATTCGCGCCAATCGCGGCACGCTGGTCGAACCCGGAAAGAACTCGCCGTTCCGTGAGCGCAACGCGGAAGAAAACCTGCGCCTGTTCGACGAGATGAAGCGTGGGCTGCATGCCGATGGCGCGCACATCTTGCGCCTCAAAATCGACATGGCCTCGCCCAACATTAATCTGCGCGATCCTGCGATTTATCGCATTCGTCACACCGAACATCATCGCACCGGTGGCGCGTGGTGCGTATACCCGATGTACGACTACACGCATTGCATCAGCGACGCCATCGAGCGGATCACGCATTCGCTTTGCACGCTCGAATTTGAAGCGCATCGCCCGCTCTACGACTGGGTGCTGGAGCGGCTCGTTGAAACGGGCAAACTGCCCGCGCCGAGCCCGCAACAGATCGAATTTTCGCGGCTGAATTTGAGCTACACCGTGATGAGTAAACGAAAGCTCCTGGAGCTGGTTGAAACAGGCCTCGTCAACGGGTGGGACGATCCGCGCATGATGACGCTCGCGGGCCTGCGTCGACGTGGCTTTACGCCGGGATCGATCCGGCTGTTTGCCGAGCGCGCGGGGGTGTCGAAGGCGCATCAATGGATCGACATGGCGGACCTTGAGCGCGCGTTGCGAGATGATCTCGACGCCGTGGCGAAGCGCGCGATGGCCGTGCTCGACCCGGTTCGTGTGGTGATCGAAAACTACGCTGAAGATCAAACTGAGGAATGCTCGGCCCCGGTTAATCCTCATGACGAAAACGGCGGTCGTCGCAGCTTCAAATTTGCGCGCGAAGTGTTTATCGAGCGTGAAGACTTCATGGAGACTCCGGTCAAAGGATTCTTCCGCCTAGCGCCAGGCACCGAGGTGCGCCTGCGCCACGGCTTCATCATCAAGTGCGAACGCATTGAAAAGGATGACGCAGGCAACGTCAACACGATCTACGCCACCTATGACCCCGCCACCAAAAGCGGCACTGGTGGTCGTAACGTCAAGGGCGCGATTCACTGGGTCAGCAAGATCGACGGGATTCAGGCCGAAGTGCGTCTCTATGACCGCCTGTTCAACGTAGAAAATCCGGATTCAGGTGAAGGCGACTACCGAACCTATCTAAATCCAAATTCACTCAAATCAGTCACCGCCTGGCTCGAACCATCGCTCGCAAACGCGAAGGCGGACGAGAGCTACCAGTTCGAACGCAACGGCTACTTCACGCCCGATCGCATCGACTCAAAACCCGGCGCGCTGGTGTTCAACCGTGCGGTGACGCTAAAGGACGGCTGGAAGCCAGCGCAGTAAATCCGGGACGGCCGGGAACCGGCGAGGTATCTGTTAGTTGGGAGGCCCGATGCAGCTGAATATCGTGTCGCGAAGTATCTTGGCGGCTTTGCTGGCAATTCTTGCGGCCATTGCCCATGCCGCTAAATCGTCATGCGCGCTTCCGCCAGCCGTTGACGACGGCAGGAAATCGAAAGACATCACAGGGGCTGGCTTTGACGCAGCACGTTTGTGTGCCGTGCTTGCGAGGGCGACCGACGGTGAAGCGAACCTGCATGGCATCATTGTGGAGCGCCGCGGATATCTGGTTGCCGAGACCTATCGTGATGGACCGAACCGGGGCGTTTACGGCCTCATCTCGTGGCCAGCGAAATTCGGGCCGACTGTCGTGCACGACACGCGCTCCCTGAGCAAGAGCATCGTAAGCTTGCTGATAGGCATCGCGCGAGAGCAGGGCAAGCTCACAAATCTCGCCGCACCGGTACTTGATTTCTATCCCGAGCTTGCCGATCTCGTTACGCCGGAACGCAAAGCCGTCACGTTGCAACACCTGCTCACGATGACCGGCGGGCTTGAATAGAGCGAGAGCGGTGGCATTCCCAACGATGAAACACGCCTGTTCTGGAAGTCCTCACACGCCCGCTACGCGCTCGAGCGGGCACCGGTCGCAGCGCCTGGCAGCAGGTTCAACTACAACAGCGGCGGCACAGCCATACTGGCCGACCTGCTCGTGCGCGAGACAAAGGTGCCATTGCGGGACTTCGCGCGAACCCATCTGTTCGGGCCGTTGGGTATTGTTGACTGGGAGTGGGTAGGCGACGTGCACGGCCGCCCGCTCGCCTTCACGGGGCTGCGCATGCGCCCGCGCGACATGGTGAAAATCGGCCGCATGGTGCTTGACCACGGTCGATGGTGAGGTCGCCAGATTGTCCCCGCGGCATGGATTGACGATTCGATGCTCCCGCGCGCAACCGCTGACGTTGACGGCTTGCAGTACGGTTACCAGTGGTGGCTCGGTACTGCCGACTGGCAAGGCAAGGCGGTGCGCTGGAGCGCGGCGTTTGGCAACGGTGCACAGCGGATATTCGTGGTGCCCGAGCTCGACATGACCGTCGTGATCACTGCGGGTGCCTATGAGGACGTGGCAACGGCGCGGTACGTTAACTCGGTGTTGCGGGATATCGTCGCGACGGTGCGACAGTGATCATCGGTCGGGATTTGCGTCGCCACCCATCGAGCAGCCCATCACGCTAACCGGCAACAATATTCATACAACTTCAGCAGGAAAAGACCATTTAATGAGGGCTATTGCCTTGTTGGGCCCAATCGTCGACTCAGCGAAAAAATCGCATCTATCGCCCGAATTGATGGCGTTTTCCTGAAAAAGCTATTGACGTCAATTTGCGACGTGACGACGCAACAGACGGGCACCGGTCGCGTTACACTGCCTTCTAATTTCACCTTCCGAGACTTCGCTGCATGTGGGACATCATCAAGGCGGCGGGCTGGCCCATTGTGCCGCTCATCTTTGTATCAATCGTTGCGCTGGCGCTTATTATTGAGCGGCTGTGGACGCTGCGGCGCACGCAGATTATTCCGCCGGGACTGGTTGACAAAGTCATCGCTGAGTACCGCAAAAAAGGGCTCACGCAGGAGCTGGTTGATCTGACCGCAGGGCAGGGGCCGATGGGGCAGATTCTGGCTGCGGGCCTCGCCAATATCAAAGCGCCGCGTCCGGTGGTTAAAGAGGCCATTGAAGAGACGGGCAGCGTGGTCGGGCACGCGCTGGAGAAATATTTGAACGCCATCGGCACCATCGCGGCTGCCGCGCCGCTTATGGGCCTCTTGGGCACCATCATCGGCATGATCGAAATTTTCGGCAGCACTGGATCTGCGGGCGTTGACCCAACACGGCTGGCGAACGGTATTTCGGTGGCGCTTTACAACACGGCGATGGGCATCATCGTGGCTGTGCCTGCGCTGATGTTCTATCGCTATTTCCGGGGCAAGGTGGATGATCTGTTGATCGAAATGGAGCAGCAGGCGACGCGGCTGATAGACATCCTGCACGGAGATCGCGCCAAGTGAACTTCCGTCGAGGCAGATTCCGTGAGGAACCGGAGATCAACTTTATCCCGTTGATTGACGTGCTGCTGGTAGTGCTGATTTTTTTGATGGCATCAACGACTTACAGCAAATTCACCGAATTGAAAATTTCGCTGCCTGAGGCGGATGCCGAGAAGCAGACCACCCGGCCAAAGGAAGTCAATGTTGGCGTGGATGCAGCGGGCAAGTACGCGATCAACAAACAGGTGTTCACGTTTACAACGGTCGCGGCGCTGGCGCAGGCGTTGAAAGACGGTGCCGCGGGCGTCGCCGATCCGGTGATCATCATCAATGCTGATGCGGCAGCGAAGCATCAGGACGTCGTGCACGTGATGGAGGCCGCGCGACTCGCGCAGTATCCGAACATCACTTTCGCGACGCAGACTCCGACCGCGCCGGGGAAATAGCTGCGCAGGCCGTCGCGCTGCTCTCCCATTCAATCGCCACGTCTGAACGCCATGTTTACCGCGCTTCTTGAAAAGACATGGTGGGCAAAGAAGGCGACACTGCTTTCGTCGCTGCTGACGCCGTTTGCTGCGCTGTACGGTGCCGTGATTGCGGTGCGACGTGAGCTGTACAGTCGTGGTCTCCTGGCGCGTTCGCACCCCGGTGTTCCGGTGTTGGTAGTAGGTAACGTCGTGGTGGGCGGTGCTGGCAAAACGCCGGTAGTGCAGGCGATTGTGCGTTGCCTTCAACAGGCGGGATACCGACCTGGCATTATTAGCAGGGGTTACCCGGTTAGCCCCAAAACGCCGCGAGCGGTCACTATTAGATCCATTGCTACAGACGTCGGCGACGAGCCGTTGTTGCACTTTTCGATGGGTGTGCCCGTGGTTGTGTGTGCCGACAGGATGGCTGCGGCGCTGGCGCTGCTTGAACAGCACCCGGACGTCAATATTCTCGTCGCTGACGACGCGCTGCAACACTACGCTTTGATGCGCGATATTGAGGTTGAAGTGATCAGCGCTGAGCGGCGCTACGGCAACGGTAAATTGTTGCCAGCCGGGCCGCTGCGTGAGCCTCGCTCGCGCGCCAGTACCTGCCAGTTGCGCCTCATGCCCTCATGGCTGACGCCATCGGGCGGGCACAAAGAGGGCAATCATCACGTGGTGCGAAGGAAGCTAGGCGACGCTTATGCGCTGGTCGAGCCGGCCCGCAAAACACCGCTCGCTACATTTGCCCAGTCGCGTCCGGCCATCGTGGCTGGCATTGCCAATCCCAGGCAGTTTTACGACGCGCTGCTGCGCGCGGGTGTGCAAGGGCAGCTTTTCGCGTTTTCCGACCACTACAACTTTCGCGTGTCGGATTTCGACGCCGTTGGTGAGCGCTCGATTCTGATGACCGAGAAAGACGCTGCGAAGTGCGTGGGCTTTGCTGATCGGCGCATGTGGGTCGTGCCGCTGTCTGTTCATTTTGCGCCTGAAACCAAGCGTAAACTATTGCTTCTGGTGCGCAACGCTGCCGCGATTTATGCACCCCCCGTCATTGCCGCACCGGCCGATACGCCAGAATCAGAAGATGGACCTCAAATTACTTGAAATACTCGTTTGCCCCGTTACCAAAGGGCCGCTGATTTACGACAAAGAACGCAAGGAACTGATCTCAAAATCAGCGCGTCTGGCGTATCCCATCCGGGACGATATTCCGGTGATGCTGGAGGAAGACGCGCGGCGGCTGACGCCGGAAGAGGCTGACGCGCTGGCATGATCGGTTGATGCGGTGAGTTTTATTGTCGTGATCCCCGCCCGCTACGCGTCGACCCGCTTTCCGGGCAAGCCGCTGATTGATCTCAGCGGAAAACCGATGGTGGTGCGCGTAGCCGAGCGCGCCTCGCTCTCAAGCGCGACGCAAGTGCTTGTTGCGACGGACGACGCGCGAATCGCCGCCGCTTGTGGGGATCACGGTGTGGTTCACGTCATGACGCGGAACGATCATCTCACGGGCACGGATCGATTGTCCGAGGTCGCAGCGTCCCTGAATTTGCCGGACGACGCTGTGGTCGTGAATGTGCAGGGTGATGAGCCGTTAATTCCAGCTGATGTGATTGATCAGGTAGCTGCTGTACTCGACGCCAACCCGAGTGCTGCGATAGCCACGCTGTGTCATGCGATTGACGACGTAGCCGATGTGACCAATCCGAACGTCGTGAAATGCGTCATCAGCGAAATCGGAGAAGCGATGTACTTCAGCCGCGCGCCGATTCCGTTTGCGCGGGATGACTGGCGGCACGGCATCGATTGTTTGCCCGCCGGCCTGCCGATGTACCGGCACATTGGGCTGTATGCCTATCGCGCTGGCTTCTTACGACGCTTTCCGCAGCTCTCGATACCGGCGGTCGAACGCTTCGAAGCACTGGAGCAATTGCGTGCACTGGCGCATGGATTTCGCATTGCGGTGGCCGTTGTGGAGGCAGCGCTACCGCCTGGCATTGATACGCCCGAGGATTACGAGCGGCTCAAGGCGACTTATTCCTCAATTACTCGGTAATTGATACGACTTTGTTGATGTAGTAGCGCGTTTCGCCGAAGCAGGATGTCGGCAGCCCTACTTTCTCGGTGTAGTGGAGCGCGACGCGTTTTCCGACGTTGCGATTGATGCTGCTCGCGACGTTTTCGTCCCACACAGTGAAAAAGAATTTCTCGGGGATCGCGCCGGGCAAAACAACCATATTGAGCTCGCCTTCCCACGTTTTGCAGACCCAGCCCTTGCGCGAGAATTTCTGCACTACGCCCGCACGTTCGCCGTCGGAGTAGCTCCACTTCCAGACCACAAGGCCATACAGACCGCCCAAAACGCCTATCGCGATGAGTACGAAAAGCAGGGGCAAAATGAAGCCTCCACTACCTTTTTTTGCTTTTTTCATGACGGATGACTGGAAAAGAATTCGCTTTTGAGACATAATATAGGCCGTTGAAAATGCAACGCTTTCTGCAACTCTAAAGCGTCTTTTTGCTGCATCTTAAAGTAGTTTTACACGACTTGAAGGTAGGGCAGAAGACTGAGGTGTGGGGGGCGTAACTCAGGGTGTTGATGTCTATGCTCGATCCAAACCAGATCGCCAAATTTCGTCAACAAACGGCGACCCCGCGCAAGCGCTCGGTGGCCGGCAGTTGGACCAGGCTTTGCGGAACCTGCAAGCAGCCCGCCATTATTCGCGGCGGAAAAACGCGCAAGGTAGGCGGTCGCACGGTATTTACGTGTGCAGGCTGCCTCACCAAACTCCTCGAAAAATCCGAGGATGGGGACAACGACGCCGACAAGACGGGTACCGGCGGTTAATCACCGCTAATCGTTCGGGCACAAAAAAACGCCAACCCAAGAGTTGGCGTTTTTTGTTGCCTGTCGTTCGTTGACAGTTGTGAACGAATGGCGGAAACCTTGAAGCGCGGCATGGCCGCGCTGCAATTCGCGTGACTTTAGTCGGCGTAAGCCTTGGCTGCCTGAATGATCGGCGACCACTTGGCGATTTCGGACGTGAGCAGCGCTTTGGCGCCGGCTGACGTCTGACGATCAGCAGGCATCATCTCGGCGCCCAGGTCTTTCATCTTCGCGGCGAAACCGGGATCCTTCATTGCGGCTTGCAATGCCGATTGCAGTTTGGTCACGACATCGGCTGGCGTGTTTTTTGGCGCGTACATAATGTGCCAAACGCCCACTTCGAAGCCCGGCAACTCGGCTCCAAGCGGCGGCAGCTCAGGGAAGTTTGCCAGTTTGGCCTTACTGGTCACAGCGTAGGCCTTGACCTTGCCGCCTTTGATCTGTCCCGACGTGTTGGTTGTCTGGTCGCACATCAGATCCACATTGCCGCCGAGCAGTGCTGTCATGGCGGGGCCGGTGCCGGAGAACGGCACGGTGGTCAGATCGGTCTTCATCGCGTTCTGCAGCAATAGACCGCAAAGGTGCGAAGCCGAGCCGACGCCAGCATTAGCTAGATTAATTTTGTCCTTGTTTGCGCGAACAAAAGCCAGCAGATCTTTGGCGTTTGCCGGAGCCATAGTGGGTTTGGCGATGATCGTCATCGGCACATCAACTACCGCGCCAATGGGGATGAAGTCCTCAAGTGGTTTGAAGTCGAGCTTGCGGTAAAGCGCAGGCGCAGTCGACATGCCGATGTGGTGGAACAACAATGTGTAGCCGTCGCCCGGAGCGCGAGCTACTTTGCCAGCACCGATGGTGCCACCCGCACCGCCGACGTTTTCAACGATCATTGAGCCTTTAAGCTGCGTGCCCATCGCTTGAGCAAGCGAGCGGGCTACGACGTCAGTCGGGCCACCTGCCGCAAACGGGACGACGACGGAAATCGGTTTGTCGGGATAAGTGGCGAACGCACCGGTCGCCGCGACGGTAAAACCGACGGCTGCGGCCAGCATCGATATTTTTTTGATCATTTCAGGACTCTCCAGGGTTTTATTTACTGCTATCGGTCTTAGAACGCGCGCAATGGGCGTTTGTTGACCTGCTTTTTAGATTTTACGGGCGCGAAGGCCCGGCTCATGCGGGTTTCCACTCGCCGGGTTTCCACTCAAGGGCGATGCCTTGGTCTCCGGCGCGGACTCTATAGGCTGCGGCTGTCGCAATGCCCACAATCGCCACCACACTGCTACCGCTGATCAGGACGGGCCAACGCTCACGGTGCCATGGCGGAATGGCCGCCTGTTGAAAAATGTTTTTGATGGTGACGCGACCGGATCGTGGTGAGAGTTCGATGGCATCGCCTTCTTCACGCATTCGCAGCGTCCAATTTTCGCCGTGTTTCGGCGGGCGCAACGCATCTGCGGCTGGTGATGGGACGGAGCTCACACGTCCAGCAACGCCGCGATCACCCTGCAAAATCAACTCGGGCTCAGCTCGCCATGCGCAAGCGTACCAACGCGGAACATCGCGCACTACCCACGCCGCGGCGCGATAGACGCGGATACTGGTTTTGCCATCTGTGCAGCGCAGACAAATCGCTTGTGTTGGCTCATCGCTCCCAAGTTGTTGCATCCATTCACGCAGTGTTTCCGTGCCCGGCACATCAATGCTGGATTTAGCAAGCCAGAAGCGCAATACGTTCGCTCTTCGTGGACGGGACAACGCGTTGAATGCGGTCAATTGCAACGCCCCACTCGCGACACAGTGCTCGGCGTCGATGGCAGCTAAATCCTCGAGCAACGCGGCAGCGTCCGCCTGATGCGACGCTGCACGCGACAACGTGGTTTCCGCAGACGGAAACGCGCGAATCAGTTCCGGCCAGACCTGTGTGCGCAATCTGTTGCGCGCGAAGCGCACATCGGTGTTGCTCTCGTCGTCCGCCCAAGTCAGCCCATGCGACGTAGCATAGGACATGATCGCGGCCTTCGGCACGCCGAGCAAAGGCCGCTCGTAGCGCCCCGTTGAACCCGGCATCGCCGCCAGCCCAGGTGCGCCTGAGCCGCGCAAGAGTTGCAGCAAAACCGTTTCCGCCTGATCGCGCGCGTGATGCGCCAACAGGACGATGTGTGCGTCAACTCTGTCGATCGATTCGTAGCGCGCTGCCCGCGCCGCAGCCTCAATACCCATACGCGAATTGCGATCAACGTGAACGCGTTCAAACGTGAGCGGCAAGTTGAGTGACGCGCAAATCGCTTCGCAGTGAAGAACCCATTGATCCGCATTCGGGCTCAGTCCGTGATGAACGTGATGCGCGACAAGCGTCCATGGCGAATCGAGCGAGTCACGTGCGACCGCCACCGCATGCAACAGCACAACGGAATCCACACCGCCCGACAGCGCAACGCAAACCTTCGTATCGGATGCCCACGAAGCGGCAACACGCTTGACGGCCTCATCAACCGCTGCGCCGCGCTCGCTATGCTGGGGCTTTGAAAGCGCCATAGTCCGCCAATCGCTCGCGCCGCAGCGACAGGCGCTTGTCAGGCGTAAGCGCGGCGAGGCGGGCGAGTTCCTCGACCAGCACTTTCTTTAAATTGCCCATCATCGTCACCGGATCGCGATGTGCGCCGCCCGCAGGTTCAGGCACGATGTGATCAATCAGGCGTAGCGATTTCAGGCGCTGCGCCGTGATGCCCATGTTCTCGGCTGCCTCGGGAGCTCGCTCGGCACTTTTCCACAAAATCGACGCGCAACCTTCGGGCGAGATCACCGAGTAAGTCGCGAATTGCAGCATGATGGTGACGTCGCCGACCGCAATGGCGAGCGCGCCGCCGGAGCCGCCTTCTCCGATCACTGTGACGATAATCGGGCTTTTGATTTGCGCCATCTCGAACAGATTGCGA
The DNA here is from genome assembly GCA_043782305.1 of Burkholderiales bacterium. Lineage (GTDB taxonomy): Bacteria > Pseudomonadota > Gammaproteobacteria > Burkholderiales > Casimicrobiaceae > Casimicrobium. The sequence goes on along the minus strand of JAYWAQ010000520.1, from coordinate 546 downwards.
CCAATCGCTTCCGACTGTCCACGCTCTTCGGCACCGACGCCGGGGTACGCACCAGGCGTATCGATGAACGTGAAAATCGGCAGACCAAATTTATCAGCCATCTTCATCAGCCGCAGCGCTTTGCGATAGCCCTCGGGTCGCGGCATGCCCCAATTGCGCAAGACTTTTTCCTTGGTGTCACGGCCCTTTTGATGACCGATCACCATGCAGCTCTGACCGTCAAATTTGGCGAGCCCGCCGACGATAGCGGCGTCGTCCGCATAGCTACGATCACCATGCAATTCGACGAACTCGGTGAACAAGCCGTTCGCATAGTCAAGCGTGTACGGGCGCTGCGCATGGCGAGCGACCTGCGCGACTTGCCATGGGTTTAACTTGGAATAAATTGCCTTGTTGAGATCGGCAAGTTTCTTCGTGAGTTTTTTAAGCTCGTCGGATACGTCGAGTTGATCGACACCGTGATGCAGTTCGGTGAGTTCATCAATTTTTGATTGCAACTCAGCGAGGGGCTGCTCGAAATCAAGATAGATTTGTTTTGCCATGCCC
>JAYWAQ010000519.1:0-4030 GCA_043782305.1 Burkholderiales bacterium | reverse complement strand
GACGAGATCGAACGAGATCGAATTGATACCGCTATCGCGAGCCGCACTGACGGCCTGTGCCGTTTGTTCAAATGTCTGCGAGCGATGAATGAGTGCCTGGACGCGCTCGTCGAAATCCTGTACGCCGAAACTGACACGGTTGAAACCCATGCCGGGCAAAGCACTTATGTAGGCGGCGTCAAGGTAGCGCGGATCGAGTTCAATGCTCTGCTCTCGGTTGCCGAGCAATTCAAACTTGCCGGATAAATCGGCCATCAGGCGTCGAAGTTGCTCAACGCTCAAAAAGTTGGGGGTGCCGCCGCCAAACGCGAGTTGCACGATGGGTAACTTCGGCACGGAGTCGAAAATCAGTGCGGTTTCCTGCGCCAGTGTGACGAGGTAGTCGTCGGCGACAGTGGTGCTCTTGCTGATGATCTTGTTGCACGCGCAGTAGTGACATAGCGAGCGACAGAACGGCACATGCACATAGAGAGAAGCTGGACGGCGCGGCATGCTCTCAAGAGCCCGCGCGAAGGCTTCCGGGCGAAATGCTGTGGCGAAGCGATCAGCCGTGGGGTAGGACGTATAGCGCGGTCCGTTGAGATCGAAGCGCTTCAAGACTTCAGCAGGAAACACAGGCGTAATTCGGGTGGTCAAACTGAGCCCAGTATCAGCGCGCAAGCCGCGCGGTCTTTTGACTTACATCAGCTGAACGTGAAATGACTTCCCGCGGAGCCCAAACGCTTCATTCACCCGCATCGTCCCGAAGCGATGCCCCGGTTCGAATACGTTGCTCTACCGTCCCGTCGTACAACCAGATTGATACGAAGCTCGCTCCAGCAATTAAAAACCACAGCAAAAAAAAGCCAATCGTATAGGCACCCTGTCGTGACAACGCCTCATGCGTACCGAACCATTCGAGTGCGTCCGGATCAATCAGCGTAAACAGAATGCCGTCGCCCAGAGCGGCACCAACAAAGGCGGGCCAGAGTACTGCACCGATCATCGCAGCTTTAAGCTTCATATGCATCCCCTTGAACTGAACATTCGATCAGACACGGGCCGCTAGGGTTTCGCCGGGATGAGTAACGACTCGACCCGCCAGCTACGCAATGGAGCGTCGGTTACGACCACGCGTCGCCTCTCTGTGAGTTTTTTCTGCAACGCGATCTCATACGCGCCTGCCGCATTTGGAGACACGATGGCCCGAATATCAAGGTCGCCGTTAACAGGATGCGCGAGCACCACCTCAATGCGGTCGCGCAACGACGAATCGGGAAATGTGATTAACACTGCCCGGTCAGTCGCGATCATTTTCATGCTGCTCAAACCGAGCTCTTCGGAGCGGTGCAGCTGCGCGAGCTGGGCATTGATCGCCTTGCCCTGCTTGTAGTAATCACTTGCCACCAGACCGTCCGGGTGCTGGACAACGAAATAGGCAGTAATGATGCAGGCAACAACGACGGACGCCGGACCCGCAATCAGAATGCCAGGCCAAATCCACCGACTTACAGGCACGATAGCGGGAACAGTAGTTGTTGAGCTCATGGTCTACCTCGGAACAAGAAACACAGTCTTCTCGGTGACGCTGATGGCAGCGTCCTGTTCGGACTGAACTTTGAAATGAATGGTGTGGCTGCCGGGCTTGACGGTGTCAACCGGAATCCGGACCGCGACGCTCGACGCGGCCGTCGAGGCGGACTCTGCGCTGATCAGACCGCCCCGATTAATTTGTGCGCCGGGTAACCCGTCCACGGTGACCACAAAGCGCTGCGCCCGTTCAGCCGTGTTCATCACGTTGAGTTTGTAAATGTTTTCAATGTAGCGTCCCTCGACCTCACGGGCCAGCACGCGTTGGTCGCGAATGACATCAACCTTGAGCGGGTTGCGCAGGACCAGAGATGACGCAAGCCCCCCGACCAGCAGCACCAGAACGCTAAAGTAGATGATGATTCGCGGCCGCAACATGTGCTGGCGGATAGCCGCCATATCCCAGTGCTGTTCAACCGCATTTTCGGTGGAATAACGAATCAGGCCGCGCGGATAGCTCATCTTGTCCATCACGGTGTCGCAAACATCAATACACGCCGAGCAGCCAATGCATTCATATTGCAAGCCTTCGCGAATATCGATCCCTGTTGGGCACACCTGAACGCATAACGAACAGTCCACGCAGGAACCGAGATTTAGCGCTGCCGGATCAGCCGATTTTTTGCGACCGCCGCGCGGTTCACCGCGTGCCTGATCGTAGGTCACAATCATCGTGTCACGATCAAACATCACACTCTGGAAGCGCGCATAGGGGCACATGTATTTGCACACCTGCTCGCGCATGAAACCTGCGTTGCCCCACGTAGCAAACGCGTAGAAAAATATCCAGAACGTCTCCCACGGCCCGGTAGAGAACGAGAACGCCTCGCGCATCAACTCGTGAATCGGCGTGAAGTATCCGACAAACGTGAAGCCCGTCCACAAGCCGATCAGTATCCAGAAAAAGTGCTTGCCACCTTTACGCCAGAGTTTATTTGCCGACATTGGCGCCTGATCGAGTTTTATTCTGGCGGCGCGATCCCCCTCAAATTTGTTCTCGATCCACATGAAAACTTCGGTATAAACCGTTTGTGGACAGGCGTAGCCGCAAAACACGCGACCGGCAATCGCAGTGACGAAGAACAGCGCATAGGCAGAGACAATCAGGATGAACGTCAGGTACAGCACATCCTGGGGCCAGAACACCCAGTCAAAGATATAGAACTTGCGGGCATTCAGGTCAAACAGTACCGCCTGTCGACCATTCCACGGCAACCACGCGAGACCATAAAAAATGGCCTGCGTGAAAAACACCATGAACACACGCAGATTAGCGAAGCGGCCAACAACGGATTTCGCGTAGATTTTTTTCTGTGACTGATAGAGCGAGATAACCTTCGTCTCGCCCGCTGCGGTGCTCATGGGTGCGTTGCTGCTTTACGAATTACGGCTTGCGGTTGGACTGAGGCTGTGACGACGCCTGCTCTTGTGATTGCGCGTAGACGTACGCGGCTAGGAGGTGTACGCGCGCCTCGCCCAACGTGTCCTTCTGCGCAGGCATCTGTCCCTGGCGCCCTTTGTTCAACGTTTCCACAATCGTGGCGAGACTGCCACCATAAAGCCAGATGTCGTCGGTGAGGTTCGGCGCGCCCAGCGCAACGTTGCCCTTGCCGTCCGGTCCGTGACACGCCACGCAAATTTGCTTGAACGTAGTCTCGCCACGACCGACCGCCGCAGGTACGGTAGAGCGCCCCGATAACGACAACACATACTGTGCCGTGTCGGTGATTTGGTCAGGCTTGAGCACCGCGGCAAACGCGGGCATTATTCCGTTGCGACCTTCGAGAATTGTGGTCTTGATTCCGTCAGGTGTTCCCGGATAGAGCCAATCGTTGTCAACAAGATTCGGAAAGCCTTTCGAGCCGCGCATGTCGGTACCGTGACACTGCACGCAGTAGGTCTGGAACAGTCTTGCGCCGATCTTGAGGGCACCCTTGTCGGCGGAGACTGTCTTCACATCCTGTTTCGAATACGCGTCGAAGATGGGATCCGTCTCGGCTTTGATTTCCTTTACTTCATCGCGATACAGCGAGGCGGTACTCCAGCCGAGCAAACCATTGGTGACTATCAATCCGGGATACAACAGCAAATAGCCGAAGGCGAAAAATACCGTGATGTAGAAGAGATTCGACCACCATTTTGGTAGCGGATTGTCATATTCGCGCAGTCCATCCCACTCGTTCTGCCCGTGCAATTTTGCTTCGCCCGTGTCCGCTTTCTTGGTGCTGTTCGCGCGCAGAATCCACAGGCAGGCGAGCAGACTCAGAACCGTCAGGATGGCAACGTACCACCCCCAACCAGGAGCAAGAAATCCTGATGCCAGCAAGTCGTTCATTTTGCGGCTCCCCGATTCGTCTCTGGGGGATACGGTTTGCGGTCGTCGTCAAGGAGCATGTCGTTCATCACAAGATCCGCCTGCTGTTTGCTGCCCGGTCGCCATGCCCACCAGATGATGCCGATA
>JAYWAQ010000518.1:0-4036 GCA_043782305.1 Burkholderiales bacterium | reverse complement strand
CCGGGAAACTGGCGACCTTACCGTGACACGTCGCCTAGTTACGTCGAAGCCGCTTCTGCGCGCATCGCCAAGTCGAGCTAGTTAGCGCTAAGTCCGTGAACACTTCTGAGTCAGTCAGTGCACTTCTTTGGTAGGTGGACTCCGATAGTCCAAACTTCGCATGGCCCGTGCCAATGTATTGGCGGCTTTGTCATAACCTGACCACGGTGTGTTGCCTTGATCGAGGCGCGAGTGAATGTTGCGGACATTCCATTGGTCGGCGGCTTTGAGTTTGCCAACTTCGTTCCACGCGATCGGCACCGAAACACCACCGCCGGGTCTCGCGCGGGCTGACCACGCGCTCACGGTGGTTGCGCCGCGACCGTTACGCAGATAGTCAATGAATATCTTGCCAACGCGATTCTTTGAGCCGCTCTTATTGACGAAATGTGTTGGAAGTACGCGAGCAAGGTGCGTCACAACCGCATGCGCAAAATCCTTGGCGACTGCCCATTCGTACTGACGTTTAATTGGAACGACAATGTGAATGCCTTTGCCGCCACTGGTTTTGGCGAAGCAAACCAGTTCGAGCTCGGTAAGAAACCCATACACAAGTTCAGTTGCGGTTTGTATCTGGGGCCACGTCACGCCTGCGCCTGGATCAAGGTCAAAGATCAAACGATCCGGACGCTCGATGTGCGTCGCCACCGCATTGGTTGTATGAAATTCGATTACGTTCCACTGCGCCGACGCGATCAATCCCGACGCGTTGATTACGGTCAAAAGTGGGTCATGTCCGGGGTCAAGGGCTGGATCAAGCGCCTTGAGTCCCTCGGGTAGCGCTTTATCAATGTGCTTCTGGAAAAACAACTCGCCTGCAAAGCCCGCTGGCGCGCGCACCAGCGATACCGGGCGCTGCTTAAGATGCGGCAGCATTAGCGACCCGATCAGCGCGTAATAGCGCACCAGCTCAAGTTTAGTCAAGCCTGTCGTCTCGTCCACAACGCGTTCGCCGTGAGTGACGTTGAGTGACGGGGCCGACAGTGCCGTTTTTGACGCGACTGCGCCTGCGGAGGGGCGCTTGATATCGGCTGAGGCAGGAGTTTCGCGACGAATCACGCTGGCATCCTTATCCGTTCTGACGCCAACAAACACGGCATGACGCAAGTGCTCGTCTTTCGTCCACTCACTAAACGAGACTTCAGCAAGGACCTTCGGTTTCACCCAATGGGCTGGTCGATGTTCGCGAGGCACGCTTGCAAACGGGCTGGCTGTTTGACGCAGCGGCGCAAGCTTTTTGGCGATGTCTTTGAGCGAAGCGTCGCTGAAGCCACTTCCCACTTTTCCGACATACGTCAGCGAACCGTCGTCTGCATGCACGCCTAACAACAGCGCACCGAATCCATCGCGCGAGCCCTTAGGCTCAGTGAACCCGCCAACGACGAATTCTTGACGCTCCCCGCATTTCAACTTGATCCACTCCGATGACCGCTGCGAGACGTAAAGCGATCCACGACGCTTACCGATCACGCCCTCAAGCCCCAAGCTACATGCCGCGCCGAGTATGTCGTTCATTGCGCCGTCGAATGTTTCACTGAAACGCAGCGCGTCAGACGGGTTCTTGGCGACGATGGTTTTTAACAGGGCACGTCGTTGTTCCAGTGGCAGCGCGCGAAGGTCCCTGCCGTCGCAGTAAGGCAGGTCAAAGAGATACAGAACGATGTCGCTGACCTTGGAGCGGTCAAATGCTCGTTGTAGAGCACCGAAGTCCGGTGCCCCTTTCGCGTTGAGTACAACGGCCTCACCGTCGTACCAACCGTCAGGAAATTTTGCTTTCACGACGGCAGCAACGAGGTGGCGAAGTCTGTTCGTCCAGTCGATTTTGTTTCTAGTAAAAAGCCTAACGTCTCCGCCTTCAACACGCGTCAGCATGCGATAGCCATCAAACTTGATTTCGTATTGCCAGTCAGACGCTTCAGTCGGTGCGCGATCCACGCGTGTCGCCAGCTGTGGCGACAGCAGGGCGGGAAGTTGCGATGCAACTCCAAGGTTCGCGGCGTACAACGAATTCGACTTCGCTCTTGCTTTCAGAGGTGTGGAATCAGCTCGCTTGGCGTGAGCGGTTGGACGCGGGTTATCTGTTTGTGCCGGAGGCGTTGGCGGCGCATCGCCCGTGACGCTGTCGGGTAACTCATCAACCACACTGAACTCACCAGACGGGCGAGCTGCGTCATCGCGCTCTTTGATCAGCAACCAAGCTTCGCGCTTTTGCTCGGGTGTTTTCATGCGCACGAGCGCCCACAGACCATGAAGTTTTTCGCCTTGCAAACGAAACTTCAAATTACCCGCACGAAGCCCGGTCGCCGCATCACCGACGGGCTGCCACGTTCCACGATCCCAGATGATGACCTTGCCAGCACCATACTGTTTCGCAGGAATAACCCCTTCAAACGCGGCGTAGGCAACCGGGTGGTCTTCCACCGCGACTGCCATCCGTTTGTCCTTGGGGTCGAGACTTGGCCCCTTCGGTACGGCCCAGCTCTTCATCGTTCCGTTTAGCTCCAGACGAAAGTCATAGTGCAGTCGGGTAGCCCGGTGTTTCTGGATGACAAAAGAATGGCCGCTGTCGCTGCCTCCTCCAGCAGCGGGTTCACTGGTGACTGCAAAATTGCGCTTAGCCGTATAGCTTGCTAGCGGCTCGGCTGTTTGCTTCGACATTTCCAACGAGACAGAGTCAGAACAAGGCTAAGCCCGCTTCGTCGTTTTCTTGGCGACGGCGCGTAGGGTAGAAACCGAGGCCTTTGGTTTCGCAGCTGAAGCCTTCGCCGTGGCGGAGGATTGATCGGCCTCCTTTTTTGGACTCTTATCTCGGGCTTTGAGGCTATTGCGCAGCAGCTCGGTCAAATCGATCACATTGCTCGACCCTGTCGCAGCTTCTGTTTCAACTGGCTCCACGAGTGCCGTTTTTCCTGTCTTCACTCGATTCGCCACAAGCTCATTGATCGCCTCTGCAAAGTGATCGGTGTACAGGGCTGGCTCCCACGCGGCGGTCATGTCGTCGATCAACTGCGACGCCATTTTTCGTTCGCTGTCTTTCACACCTGCCGCGCCAGTAGGCAAGTTGAGTTCGCTCACGTCGCGCATGTCGGCATTCCACCTGATGGTGTTGAGCACAATGGCGTCACCGAGCGGTAATAGCAGCGCAAGATGCTCTTTGGAGCGCATCACTACGCGCGCGACTGCGATCACGTGGCGCTCTTTCATCGACTCACGGAGTAGTGCGTAGACCTTGGCGCTTCGGGGATCCGGTTGCAGGTAGTAAGGGGTATCTAGGTACGCGAATGAAACTTCGGTTGCTTTAACAAAGGTTTCAATTTCGATTGACTGAGTAGCTTTTGGGTAGGCCGCCTTTATTTCGTCTTCCCCGATGATGGCGTAGCTGCCATCAGGTGTCTTAACGCCTTTGACAACATCGTCCTTGTCAATCGTCTTGTTGGTGCGCTTGTTTACGCGGCTGTAGCCTACAGGGTCGAGTGATCGGCGGTCGAGCCAATCGAAATCGACACCGCTGTCTTGCGTGGCAGGAAACATTGAGACCGGAACATGAATCAGTCCAAAACTGATTGCTCCTTTCCAGACGGAACGTGGCATGGGTAACTCCTGCGCGGCGCTTAAATCGATGTGCAACGGCGAGCGCGCCGTTGCGAGGTGCCTCTACGACACGATGCCTACCAGCGGAAATCCGGGTTCCGCGTTTCCCAATCAGACAACTGTTTGTCCGCTTCTTCACGCGCGACGCCCTGGCGTTCCTCGATCCGTCCCAGCAGCTGTTCTCGCTTGCCCGCGATGACATCGATGTCATCGTTGGTTAATTTTCCCCACTGCTCCTGCAGCTTGCCTTTGAACTGTTTCCAGTTGCCCGATACTTGAGCTTCGTTCATGATGGTTCCTTGATTAAGATTGGTAACGCACCAATGTAGAAAAGGCGAAGCTGTCTGCCCATCAGATAAACGAGAGTTGTCGTGTCGGACATCCCTTACGCTGGCCACCGAATCAC
>JAYWAQ010000517.1:0-4045 GCA_043782305.1 Burkholderiales bacterium | reverse complement strand
GCAGGCAGGTTGCATTCGCGGTCGGTGATTCGGTGGCGGTTGTGCTGCCCGCCGATGGTATTCATTTGATGCAGCCATGAGTGCGATCCGTTACCAACGCTTGCTAGCACGGGTTTGGCGAAGCAGTGTCGCTGCGATTCTCGTGGCGGTCGTAGTCGGCACGACCAGCACAACCAACGCGTTCGCACAAGCGCCGCACGCGTCGCAACACGGAGCGCACGAAATCTTCGTCTCGCCTGACGCCGCTATCGTCTGGGCTGTGCTCAAAGCGCCAACGGGTGACAAAGCCGCTGTCTGGCTGCGCATTGTGAATACGTCGAAGAAATTCAGCCATATCAGCATCGACGGCGTCGATCCTTTCAGCAACAAGCGCGAACGTGTACAACTGGGAATTCAGTTGCAGGCGGAAGCGCGCGTTCAGTCAGACCGCGATACCTTCAGCGATCTGCCAAGCCGCGAAGTGCATTTCGATCGGTCTGAGGCTGACCTGAGTGCCGACCGACCCGCACTCACCGTCTACTACCTCGGCGTGCCCGACCAAACGCCAGAGTTCTCTTCCCGCGCCGCATTGGACAGCTATTTGAGCGCGGCCAAACTCGTGCCATCTTCGGCAGATCTTCCAAATGCAGCGAAGGCACGCAACCCCTAACTGTCATGAATTTGTGGGCCGCGCCCCGGATGTCGAATCATGACGCTGAAAGATGCGCAGTAATTGACTATGACCCTAAAAGACGGTCGATATTGCGTTAACTCATTGAATTTGTTATTTTTTTACGGACGCTTGTGTAATTTATGCGTGAAGTCGACATAGCACTGTTTAGGGTGCTGAGCCCATATTAAACGGCGGTTAACGGTAAAAGCCATTGGTCCGCTATCGCTGCCGAGCGATTCCGATTTTTTCGCTGGGTGTCATGAGCGCAAAGTGACCGATACGAGCGGTATTGAAACAAACCGACGTCGCGTTGTGGTTTCCCCTACGCAAGCCGACAGCCGTCCCCCATAGAATCCCGGCAGGCAACGGCGGTACGCCCTTGCATAGCAATAAATATTTATGGAGGCTCAAATGAATTTAGCTCGGAAACTGATTTTTGGTTCGATGGTGCTTGCGGGCGCGATGACCGCTTTTGCTGCGGACAACATCAAGATTGGTCTGCAAGGCCCGTTGACCGGTGGCTCAAGCCCAATGGGCGTGTCGATGCGCGATGGCGCCAAGTTAGCTGTCACCGAAATCAACGCCAAAGGTGGCGTGTTGGGGCGTCAAATCGAGTTGATCGAGCGCGATGACGAAGCGAAAAACGAGCGCGGCGTGCAGATCGCTCAAGAGCTGATCAACAAAGAAAAAGTGGTGGCCGCCCTCGGCTACATCAACTCCGGCGTGGCGCTCGCCTCGCAGCGCTTCTACCAGGAAGCGAAAATTCCGGTAATGAACAATGTGGCGACCGCCACGCTGATCGCCAAGCAATTTGCCGATCAACCCGAGAACTACGTGTTCCGCAATTCGGCCAACGACACCATACAGTCGACGATGATCGTCGATGAGGTCATCGGTCGTCGCAAATACACCAAGGTCGCGATCCTTGCCGACTCCACCAACTACGGCCAACTCGGTCGCGAAGACCTCGAGAAAGCGCTCGCCGCCAAAGGCATCAAAGCGGTCGCGATTGAAAAGTACAACATCAAAGACGTCGACATGACCCCACAGCTGCTCAAGGCCAAGGAGGCCGGCGCGCAGGTGGTGATCACTTACGGAATCGGCCCTGAGCTCGCTCAAATCGCCAACGGCATGGTCAAGCTCGGCTGGAAAGTTCCGATGATGGGCTCGTGGACGCTGTCGATGGGCAACTTCATCGACAACGCCGGCAAGAACGCTGACGGCGCGCTGATGCCACAAACGTTCATCCAGGAAGGCAACACACCGAAGCGCACGAGCTTCATTGCTGCGTACCAAAAGGCGTACAAAGTGGATCGCATCCCGTCGCCCGTTTCTGCTGCGCAGGGTTATGACTCGGTGTACTTGCTGGCCGCTGCGATCGCGCAGGCAAAATCGACCGACGGCCCCAAGGTGCGTGAAGCACTGGAAGACCTGAAAGCACCGGTTGAAGGCGTGGTGACCACGTACAACAAACCGTTCTCCAAGGCCGACCACGAAGCAATCACCCTGAACATGCCGGTCATCGGCAAGGTGCAGGATGGCCGTGTGTATTACGCCTACGACGACGACAAAAAACGCGGTGGCGAAGTTCGCACCAAGAAGTAAGCGGACGCTACGTATCGTCTGAACAAAAAGCCGGTTGCACCGGCTTTTTTAACGTTTTTTACTGAGGTTTATTGTGGAAATTTTCTTGCAACTCATCTACAGCGGCGTCGCGCTCGGGATGATTTATGGCGTCATCGCCTTTGGTTATCAACTCACTTTCGCGACATCGGGAACGCTCAATTTTGGGCAAGGCGAATCGTTGATGCTGGGCGCGCTGGTCGGCTTGTCGCTGGTCGGAAATATTCACGGTGGACCGTATTTGAACTACTGGCTGATGATCCCGCTGGTCATCGTATTCGGCGCTTTTCAGGGTGCGTTTGTCGAGTGGATCGGCGTGCGTCCCGCGATCAAAATCAAGAGTGAATTCGGCTGGATTATGTCCACGATTGCGCTGGCCATCATCTTTAAAAACGTCGCCGAAAATATCTGGGGCAAGGACGATCTGAAGTTTCCGTCGCCACTGCCGGAGTCCCCAATCAAATTCCTCGGTGCCAACGTGTTGCCGATGGAAATTGTTGTGGTGGTCGGCGCACTGCTTATGATGGCCGCCGTTGAGGTGTTCAATCGTAAATCGATTTACGGCAAGGCCGTGGTGGCTACGTCAAACGACCGCGATGCGGCGTCGCTCATGGGCATCAACACCAGTGCTGTGATTACGTTCTCCTACGCACTGTCGTCGGTGACTGCTGCGGTTGCGGGCGTGCTCGTCGCGCCGCTCACGCTGACTGGTGCCACCATGGGTGCAGTGCTCGGGCTCAAGGCGTTTGCCGTGGCCATTATTGGCGGCTTGAACTCAGGCCTTGGCATCATCGTGGGCGGATTGATTTTGGGTATCGCTGAGACGACCACTGGCTTCTACATTTCGACCGGTTATAAAGACGTGCCGGGTTTGGTGCTGCTGCTGCTGGTGCTTGCCGTGAAGCCCGCCGGTTTGTTCGGCAAGATGGCCATCAAGAAAGTCTGACCGAGATTCGCATGATGAAATCGAACAATAAATCTATCTACGGCGCACTCGCCGTACTCGCGGCCCTGGCGGTGTTCCCGCTGATCGTGCCCAATCCGTACTACGTGCATCTGGTCGAGACGATCCTGATCTACGCAATCCTGCTGTTCGGACTCGACATTGTGGTGGGCTACACCGGGCAGGTCTCGCTCGGTCACGCGGGGCTTTTCGGGGTCGGTTCGTACACGGCAGGTGTGCTGTTCTTCAAGCTAGGCGCGCCGTTTTATCTGGCGGTGCCTGCGGCCATTGGCGTGACTGCCGTGTTTGGCGCAATTCTCTCGCTACCTGCGCTGCGCGTGATCGGCCCGTATCTGGCGATGGTCACGCTCGCGTTCGGCACCATCATTCAAATTCTCATCAACGAGATGACCTTCCTCACCGAAGGCCCGATTGGTGTGAAGGTTCCGAAGCCAACGATCTTCGGTCACAAATTGCATGAGATCGAGTATTACTACGTGGTGCTCGCAATGCTGGCGGTTGCGCTTCTGGTGGTGCATCGCATCCTGAAATCGCATCTCGGCCGCGCGTTCGAGGCGCTGCGCGACAGCCCTGTGGCCTGTGATTGCATGGGCGTGTCGGTGTATCGGTACAAGGTTTATGCGTTCGTGATTAGTGCAGCGTTTGCAGGCTTGGCCGGGGCGCTCTACACCTACTCGGAAGAATATATTTCGCCCAACACGTACAACTTCGAGCTCACGATTTTGTTCCTGCTCGCCGTCATCATGGGCGGTCGCAAAACCCGATCCGGTGCGCTGATCGGCGCGGTGATTGTGGTGATGCTACCG
>JAYWAQ010000516.1:0-4045 GCA_043782305.1 Burkholderiales bacterium | reverse complement strand
TTACGTGTAGCCCACGTAGGCTCGATGCAGCGCAGCGGAATCGAGGTTGGTTGATCACGCTTCCACGATTGCGCTTCGCTGCATCGCGGCTACGGCTTTTTCATGAAGTGACCATTGCATATGGGCTGACGACGAATTTTTGCTGAAGTCGACTAAGCGGCTAACGCATTGCTAGCCTATATGAAAAGGCACTCGCAGCGAAAAGCTGATCTACCAGAAATGCAATCGGCTATCCGCGGCAAACCGCACACTGAGCATCACGCTTTACGCGCAAAGTAGTGACTTCCATCGTTTTCGCATCAATGGTGAGCAAGCACCCACATAACGTCTCTGCCCCGTCAATTTGGGCGAGCAGCTTCAAAGCTTCTGCCGCTTGCATGCTGCCGACTATTCCAACGAGTGGCGCGAACACGCCCATCTCAGCGCAGGCCGTTTCTTCAAAATCATTCGTTTCCGGGTAAACACACTGATAGCAAGGTGAGGATTCAACGCGCGGGTCGAACACGCTGACCTGTCCGTCAAAACGAATCGCCGCACCGGAAACCAGCGGTTTTTTCGCCGCAACGCAGGCGCGGTTGATCGCGTGGCGCGTTACGAAGCGGTCAGTGCAGTCGAGCACCACGTCAGCGGCGTCGACGGCGTGCTGCAAAGCGTCGCCTTCAAGTTTTTCCGCAATGGTTACGACCTTGACCAAAGGATTGATCGCATTTAACCGCCGCTTCAGCGATTCAACCTTCAATTCGCCGACGCTCGCCGTTTCGTGCGCGATTTGCCGCTGTAGATTGGTCAGGTCAACGCGGTCGTGATCGGCGATGGTGAGCGTGCCAACGCCCGCAGAGGCGAGGAACAACGCGGCGGGACAGCCGAGACCACCGGCTCCGATGATCAGCGCATGGGCGTTGGCGAGGCGCTCCTGGCCCGCCACGCCCCACTCGTCGAGCAGGATGTGGCGCGAGTCGCGTAGCAGCGCTTCGTCGTTGAGCTCAGCGCCGGTTGCCAGCAACAGGGTCACCGACAGGGAAGCGAACTACTTCGTCGGCGTTGCGGCAGGAACCGCCGCTTTGGCCGTGCTGCCCGCAGCCTCAAAGGTTGAGCGCACCACTGGCAGGCCCTTCACTTTGTTCAAGGCTTGCGAGTAGAGGAAATCCTTCTCATTGCCCCAGTCAAAGCCTTTGAGCTTTTTGCCATCTTCGCGCACTTTGATGAGCTTGGCTTCCTGTGCATCCTCTGACAAATCCTCTTCACCCGACGCGTCTTTTTTCTCGTCTTTGCCGACCAGATGGCGCGATAAATCCTTTTCGCGTTGCAGCTTGGGTGACATCACACCGTCCCAGGTCAGCTGGTCGATCAACACATCCGGCTCAATGCCGGTACCCTGAATCGAGCGGCCATTGGGCGTGAAATAGCGCGAGGTGGTGAGCTTGACGCCCGAGGTTTGTGACAGCGGAATGATGTTCTGCACCGAGCCCTTGCCGAACGTCGTCGTGCCCATCACGGTGGCGCGTTTGTGATCCTGCAACGCACCGGCCACGATTTCGGAGGCGGACGCCGCCGCACCGTTGGTCAGCACCACGAGCGGCACCGTTTTCAGAATTTCAGGCGCATTGGCCAGTGGATCGCCGCCACGACGTGAGTAGTACTCTTTGCTGGCCATGTAGCGCGTTTTGCTGCCTTCCATGCGGCCTTCGGTGTAGACGACGAGCGCGTCTTTCGGCAGGAACATCGCGGAGAGGCCGACAGCCGCATCGAGCAAACCGCCCGGATTGTTACGCAGGTCAAGGACGACGCCTTTAAGCGGTGTTTGAGCGTTCTGCTCGGTCAGTGCTTTGGCAACGTCAGCCACCGTGGTTTCGTTAAACGTGCGGACACGAATGAACGAAACGCCCGGTTCGACCATCTTGGCTTTGACGCCCTGAATCTTGATCTGCTCACGCACCAGTGCGAACGTCTGCGTGCTTCGATCTTCCTTGCGGAATACTTCGAGGCGCACCTTGGTGCCCGGATTGCCGCGCATCATGTCGACCGCTTTGGTCGTGGTCAGGCCGCGTGTGGATTCGCCGTCCACCTTGGTAATCAGGTCGCCCGCGCGAATGCCCGCCTTGGCCGCTGGCGTCTCATCGATGGGTGAAATCACCTTGATGAAGCCGTCCTCGGTGCCGATTTCGATGCCGACGCCGCCGAACTTGCCGGTGGTCGTGGTGCGCAAATCCTTGAACGCATTTTCATCAAGGAAGGTGGAGTGCGGATCAAGGCTCGACACCATGCCGCCGATGGCTTGTTCAATCAGTACTTTGTCGCTGACTGGCTCAACATAATCGTTCTTGATTCGCGCAAACACCTCGGAGAAGGTGCGCAATTCATCAACCGGAATCGCCGATTTGGCGTCGCGATTGGCGGTGACGTTAAGCGCTAGTGAGAGCGCGATACCGATGGTCGCACCGGCGCCCACCCACGTTACTTTTTGCCACTTTGCGCTCATCATATTACCTTGAAATGCATTTTTACGGCCCGAAAAACAACTGGATCGGGCCGACAACGCCATATTAGACGATCATCGGCTGGGTTGGTGCCCGGAAGCAGCAAGTTCCGGGCCGAAATTTGGATCGCGACAAAAGCGGCTGCTAACTGTGCGACACCCTGAATGTAAAGGCTACGTCAGCGCCGCAACGCCGGTTTTCGAATTGCGACGGAACGGAAAGAAAAAAGGGCGACCCATCGGAGGAAAGGTCGCCCTAAACGTCACCACATACGGACCGGGGGAAGCCCGTCGCGGGAGGATAACGACGCGGGGCAGAGGGTTCAACCACACATCGTCTTGCCACACCTATTAAGATGTGGCGGTTCGCGAAAAGTTCAACACTTTTGCGCGTCATTTCGCCGAATGGCAGAAGCGGTTATTCATTGAAACAATTTCTTTCCGGCCCCTTTCTTTCGGTCGAATCGATCCTAAATTGATCCGATGAACGCTCGCTTTGCTGTTATCCAATTCATGTGGCCTTTTGTACGGCCGTATTGGCGACGCATTGCGATTGCCATGTTCGGCCTGGCCCTTGCCGCGGCCTCGGTGCTGGCGATTGGCGAAGGCCTGAAGCGCGTGATTGATCGCGGATTCGCGGCAGGCAGCGCTGGCGAGCTGGACAAAATCCTGCTCATCATGGTGAGCCTCGCACTGGCGCAGGGCATCGGCGTTTACATCCGCTTCTCGAATATTTCGTGGGTCAATAACCGCGTGGTGAACGACATTCGACAGCGCGTGTACTCACATCTGCTGACACTTTCGCCCGCGTTTTTTGAGCGTGAACGTGTTGGCGACGTGCTGTCGCGCTTGTCGAACGACACGCAGGTGCTCGAAGGGGTGGTGACCAACGCATTCTCTTGGGCGCTGCGCAATCTCGTGATGGTGGCGGGCGGTCTTGTGATGCTCGCGATCACCGCACCGAAGCTTCTGGTGTACGTGCTGATCGGCGTGCCGATTGTGATTGCACCAGTGGTTTTTCTCGGGCGCAAGGTTCAGAAACTCGCTAAAGTGAGTCAGGATCGGCTAGCCGATTCGATGGCGCGCGCCGACGAGACGATCCATGCGGTGCGCACGGTACAGGCCTACGCGCGCGAGGGCTTCGAGCAAAAACGCTTCTCGGATCGCATTAATTCGCTGTTCGATAACGCCGCCCTGCGTGAGCGCACCAGCGCGACACTTTCAGCCGTTGTCATCGTGCTCGCGTTCATCTGTGTGTCTGTAATTCTGTGGGCGGGGGGTCATGATGTCCTTGCAGGCAAGATGTCGGCGGGCGAGTTGTCTGCGTTCATGTTCTATGCGGTCATGGTCGCGGGTTCGGTCGGCGCGATTGCCGAAGTGTTCGGACAGTTGAAACGCGCGACCGGCGCGAGCGAGCGTATTCGTGAATTGCTGGCGACGCACACCGAAATTGCAGCGCCCGCGAGTCCTGTCGCGCTGCCAACGGATCAAGCCGCGCGCGGAGAAATCGCGTTCGACAACGTGACATTCAGCTATCCAACGCGCCCGGATTCCGAAGCGTTGAAAGAC
>JAYWAQ010000515.1:0-4049 GCA_043782305.1 Burkholderiales bacterium | reverse complement strand
AGCTCAGGGCTGCGCTTCGCGGTCGTCACTGCGAGCGCGCGCACGCGTCCGCTGTCGATGTGGGGTTTGACGACGAATACCGAACCGGCAACAAGCGGCACGTGTCCGCCTACCGCGTCCTGCATCATCGGGCCACCGCCCTTGTATGGCACATGCTGCCAGTTGAGGTTGTTGCTCTTGCCGAGGAGCGTCATCGCAAGATGCGCGAGACTGCCGTTGCCGATACTGCCGTAGCTCACATTTTTGTTCGCCTTCAAGGCGGTCACAACGTCGCCGAACGTTTTGTAATCGGAACTGGCGGGCGTCGCAATCACCATCGCGGCGGTGCCGATCAACGAGATGGGGGCGAGATCCTTTTTCGTGTCGTACGACAGACCGGGAATCAGCGCAGGATTCACCGCATGCGAATCAAAGACGACCGCGAAGGTGTAGCCGTCGGCGGGAGCCTGCGCAACGAATGCAGCCCCGATGGAACCGGATGCGCCCCCCTTATTTTCAACGATGACGGTTTGCCCCAACTGGGCTTGCAAAGGTTGCGACAGGATGCGCGCGACTTGATCGACCGAACCGCCGGGCGGAAAGACGGCGACGAGTTTGATCGGCTGCTTGCCGGGCCAGGCCTGCGCCGAACACAGCGCGGCGGACAGCGCTATAAGCGCCGCTAAAAATCTAGTGAACATCGTGAAACTCCTTGGTGCGACAACCGCAGCGGCGAAGTGTAGCGACGCAGGGCCGCGAGACGCTACGAGAGTTTTGCTTTGAGCAATCGGATGGCGCTGTCGGGCGTGGTGAAAACCGGCAGGCCCGTTGCCTCCGCGACAGCATCGCGGGCGCGTGCCATGCTGAACTGCGCCAAAGCGATCACACCCGCGCCGTCGGCTTTCAGGCGTAGCGCGGCGTCAACGACCCGTTGATCGTGCAACGCCATGTCGCCCGCGTTGAGCGCGGTCATCGCGTCTGCAACGAGTACGCATCGAGGCTGCGCATCGGGTGGAAATTCCGGCGGCATTGAGACCAGAGTCGGCGCGAAGCTCGCGATGAGTCCGATAGGAAGTCCAGTCGCAACCGCTTCAGCAATCATCGCTTCGTTTGGTTTCAGTACTGGAATCGATGCGTGTTGTCGCGCGACTCGTTCAATGCATGAGCCAAACGCGGAACAGGTAAATAGAACTGCCGCTGCGCCAGTGAACATGGCGTAATCGGCCAGCGTTGTGAAGCGCTGGTGCATTGCCTCGTCGAGCGTTCCACCGTTCGCCGCGAGATCAGCCGAAAGACTGTCGTCAAGCAGATTCTGGCGCGCGGCTTCGGGCCAAAGGCGCTCGAAGGCGCTGTTGATCGGCACAATTGAATGTGTCAGGGCATGGATCAGCGCGATGCGAACTGGCTGCATTGATTTAGACCAAAACTGGCCGGTCGGATTGCTCGTTGGGGCCCATATCTGCGGCAAAATGTTTGCGTTGCAATTCGCCGATGGCAGCAATACCTTCGCTTAATCCGGCTTCGAATGCGCCACCGCTGAAGTGCTTTTCAAGCGTCCTGCAAATCGCGTCCCACTGCGCCTGAGTCACGCGCTTGTTGAAACCGCGATCAGCGACGATTTCAACGCGTCGCTCGGCGAACAACAAGTACAGGAGCACGCCGTTATTGTGCTCGGTGTCCCATACGCGCAGTTGTGAGAACCACTCAATCGCGCGTTGGCGTGGTTCCATGTGCTTCACGTGCATCAGTGGCCAATGCGCTTCGACAACCAGACGAACCTGGCCGCTCGATCCCCGCTCAGCCATGCCAATAGCGCGTTCGAGCGCATCCATTGCCCTGTCAGGCAGCGCTTTTTTGACGGCGGCGCGCGTCGTCGTCGCGTGCTTAAGAGTGCGGCTCATTCGCTGCCCCCGCCGCCGTCGCCCCAGCCGCCCGATGCGCCCCCGCCGCCGAAGCTGCCGCCGCCGCCGGAAAAGCCGCCCCCGCCCCCGCTGCTACCGCCGCCAAAACCACCGCCGGAAGACCAGCCGCCACCACCCAGGCCCCCACCGCTGCGATAGACGCCGCGTCCGCCCAGCGGCGAGTGGCCGAGCGAGCCGAAAATACCTTTCAAAATCATCGCACCAACAAATCCGACGAAGGCGGCAATCCCGGCGGCAGGCAGCGCACTAGTGAAGAAAAATGTGCCGATCCCGGCAATCACGCCGACCACCAGCGCGGGCAAGATAAACGAGAGCACGGCGACCACGCCGAGCAATACAGGCGCCATGCCTGCGAGCGACTCAATCGTGCTGTCCGTCGTGCTCGCGTTGTGGCTTTGTTCCCACTGGCCTTTGTCGTTAACGGTGGTCGCCGTGGCCTTGTTCTCTTTCGAAACAGCGAGTTGAATTTTGTCGATGCCGGCGTCGATGCCTTGCGCGAACTGGCTCTTTTTGAAGAACGGCGTGATGGTCTCGCTGATGATGCGTTTGGCTTCAACGTCCGGCAGTGCACCTTCCCAGCCGTAGCCGACTTCGATCCGGAGCTTCTTCTCCTTCATCGCAATGATGAGGATAGCGCCCGTGTCTTTCCCCTTCTTGCCGATCTTCCATGCTTCGCCAACGCGAATGCCATATTGATCAATCGTTTCCGGTTCTGCCGTTTTGACGATGAGGACCGCTAGCTGCCCGCCTGTGGCTTGCTCAAACGCGGTAAGTTTTGCTTCGAGCGATTGTTTGCCATCTGCGCCGAGAATGCCCGCTGCGTCGGTGACGCGCGAGGAGAGTGGCGGGATGGGGGCGTTGTCTTGTGCTAAGGCGAGAACGCTGAAGAGCAGTGCGAAAAATAGAGTCGCAATAGTGGCCAGCTTACCCACCAGCCCCCTCACCCTAGCCCTCTCCCACAAGGGGAGAGGGAACAAAACATCGCTCACGCGGCTACGGCTTCGCAGGAACAGCAGGCTTGTTGAAATCAACCTTTGGTGCAGTCTTGATCTCGGCTTCGTTTTCTACGGTGAACTGTGGCTTCTCCTTGAAGCCGAACACCATGGCGATCAGATTCGACGGGAACGAGACGACCGTGTTGTTGTAGCCCTGGATCGCTTTGATGTAGCGATTGCGAGCTACGGTAATGCGGTTTTCGGTGCCTTCAAGTTGCGCGGTGAGGTCGCGGAATAGGGCGTCGCTTTTGAGGTTTGGATAGTTTTCCGAGACTGCGAGCAACCGACTCAACGCGCCCTGCAGCTGGTTCTGGGCAGCGATGAATTTCTGGAACGCCTCCGGGTTGTTGATCAGCTCTGGCGTGGCCTGAATGCCAGTCGCGCGGGCGCGTGCTTCGACGACCTTGGTCAGCGTGTCCTGCTCTTGCGAGGCGTAGCCTTTGACCGTGTTGACAAGATTCGGGATCAGGTCGGATCTTCGCTGATACTGGTTCAATACCTCAGACCAGGCGGCCTTGATCGACTGATCGCCCTGCGCCATGTCGTTGTAGCCGCAGCCGGAGAGGCCGAGCGTGGCAGCCAGAGCTGCAACTGCTAAAAAAAATCGTTTCATTATTTAAGTCCTCCGCTGGCGCTCACAGCAGGTGGGGGAGAGCGCAGTTTGTGAAAGTGAACGCAATATGCCCGCACTAGGGCAGTTTTTCAAGGGCCGTCATTTTCGCGATTATGCGACGACTGGTGAAAGTTACGGCACCAAGGCTTTGGCCTTCATGAGGTCATCCCAAGCCTTGGCCTTTTCTAATGGGCTGCGCAGCAGGTACGACGGGTGATAGGTGACAACGATGGGCACGCCCTCGCGTTGACTGTTACCTGCAGGGAGCGCGCGCATCGCCCCGACGGTATCGTCACGATTCAGCAATGTCTGAGCAGCAAATTTGCCGGACGCCAGCAAAAGTTTGGGCCGGGCCAATGCAATCTGGCGGTTGAGATAGGGCGCGCAGGCGGCAATTTCATCCGGCTCGGGGTTACGGTTGCCCGGCGGGCGGCATTTGATGACGTTGACGATGTAGACGCCGTCGCCACGCTTCTTGCCGACAGCGGTGAGCATTGCATCGAGCAAAAGGCCTGCTTTGCCGACGAAGGGTTCGCCCTG
>JAYWAQ010000514.1:0-4050 GCA_043782305.1 Burkholderiales bacterium | reverse complement strand
CCGCCTGGACCAATTGGCCGGTGAACTGAACAAAGTCAAGGCTGAACTAAGCGAGCTTCAGCATAGTCGGACGGCAACCGTCGCCAACGGGCAGGCATCCGTGTCAGGGCCCGTAGCGCTTGCCCAGGGCGCACCGACGGCAGCCGCCGCTGCGGCAGAACCGACTACGGTCATCGGCGGTTACGCCGAGCTCAATTACAACCGTCCGACCCGACAAAGCCAGAACGCTCAGGCAGATGTGCGCCGCCTGGTGCTTGCCGTGCAGCATCGGTTTGATGACAAAACCAAGATCGTGACCGAGCTTGAGGTTGAACACGCCATCGCGTCCGCCAGTGATCGTGGCGAAGTCGCGGTGGAGCAGGCCTATGTCGAACGACAGATCAGCCCGAACTGGGCAGTTCGCGGCGGCCTTTTTCTGATGCCGATGGGACTGCTCAACGAGAATCATGAACCGACCGCATTCTTCGGCGTAGAACGAAATTTCGTTGAGACGGCGATCATCCCGAGCACCTGGCGCGAGGGCGGCGTGCAGGCGGTCGGCAGTTTTGACAACGGCATCACGGTGCAGGGCGGCATCGCCACCAGTTTTGACCTGAACAAGTGGGACGCCGCATCGACTGATGGACGGCTATCCCCGCTCGGTTCGATTCACCAGGAACTGGCACAGGCGCGGGCACGCGATCTCGCCTTTTTTGGCGCAGTCAACTGGCGCGGCATCCCCGGCCTGCAACTGGGTGGTGGCCTGTTTAGCGGACAGGCAACCCACAAACAGGCGGCGGGCGACGCACGCATCCTGCTGTGGGACGTTCACGCACGATGGACGCCGGGTCGCTGGGATCTGTCGAGCGTTTACAGCCGAGGCAGCATCTCGAACACCGCCACCCTCAATGCGCCACTGGTCGGCAACGCCACGCTTATTCCGAACCGTTTTGATGGCTGGTATGCGCAGGCCGGATACAAACTGTGGGAGCACGACACGTATCGTCTGGTGCCATTTGCGCGGTGGGAGCAATTCAATACCGCCCGCAGTTTTGCCGACATCGGGCAGGGCTTGACGCCAGCCGCAACGCCGACCGAACGCGTGTTTACGTTCGGCGCGAATTTCCAAATTACACCCGGGGTCGTGGTCAAGGCAGACGTCCAGCGATTTCGGGCAAACCGCGATTCTGACCGCGTGAATCTGGGGCTTGGTTGGAGTTTTTGATGCGATTCACACCTACAACTGCGAGCGCGAGCCTGGCGGTATTGGCGCTCGCCCCGACCAGCGCATTCGCGGTCGACTACATGACGGTTGAGCAGGCCGCAAAGCAGATGTTTCCCGACGCTGAACGCGTAGAAATTCGCGACTGGACGCTAGACGGCGAAGCGCTGCAAAAGCTGACAGCTATGGGAGTTCGGCCGCGCAGCACACGCTGGATGCTACGGACGGCCTGGCGCGGCAAGGATTTGCTGGGCGTGATGGTGGCCGACGATGTAATTGGAAAATTTGAATTAATCAGCTACGCCGTGGGTGTGAGCGTTGAAGGGCGAGTCCGTGGCATCGAAATACTGTCGTATCGCGAAAGTCATGGCAACGAAATTCGGCTTCCCGCATGGCGCAAGCAGTTCGTCGATAAAACAATCGCATCTCCCATCAAAATCGGCGAAGACATCGCCAACGTGTCGGGCGCAACACTTAGCTGTTCGCACGTCACCGAAGGCGTGAAGCGCATTGTTGCGGTCATTGACCTCGCACGCCGCAGCGGCGTCGTCGGTTGAGCAAATGAAAGCGCGCCGTCGCGCCCGACCAATGTTGGGTACGCTCGTTGAAATCTCGTTGCCCGACGGCGCGAGCGATGCACTTTTTGAACAAGGATTTGCTGCGATTGTCGAAGTACAGCGCCTGTTGTCACGGTTTGACGACAAAAGCGAGATCACTCGTTTTCATGGGCTTGCGACCGGAGAATCAATGGCGTTGAGTCCGGTCAGCGCACGTGTACTGCAACTTGCTAGTCTGCTGCAAACCGAGAGCGATAGTCTGTTCGATATCAGTCAGGGTAGCGGGCCGGTGAGTTGGCGACTGCGAGGCAATTGCCTCTACAAGCTTGCCGCGGGCGTGCGCCTTGATCTCGGTGGCATCGCCAAAGGCTTCGCTGTTGATCGCGCGATTGCGACGCTTCGCGGCAGCGGTGCGCGCTGG
Source organism: Burkholderiales bacterium (assembly GCA_043782305.1). Lineage (GTDB taxonomy): Bacteria > Pseudomonadota > Gammaproteobacteria > Burkholderiales > Casimicrobiaceae > Casimicrobium. Next base: position 1,871 of record JAYWAQ010000514.1, on the reverse strand, counting down.
GCCTGCGTCAACGCGGGGGGCGATTTGCGTGTGTTCGGGGGGCATGCCGTGCGGATAAGTCTTCGTGACGAATTGAGCGGCGGGGTTCGCGATTTCGGAACGTTGGAGCAGGGCAGTTTTACGACAAGTTTGTTTGCGCCCGCCGGTCGCAGCGTCCTCCATGCCGACAAGCCGACGGCCCGCCACGTCAGCATTGCCGCGCCGCGCTGCGTATGGGCCGACGCACTGACAAAAATTGTGGCCGCCAGTGGCGACGTGCATCATCCACTGCTTACCCGGTTCGCCGCACGTGCGTGGTTACACTGAGATCAGCACCACACGCAAACCGCCACAAAGTAGCCATTTCCCGTGAGATTGTTGAGACTCCCCCGCTGGAAGAAAGTCTGGTCGCTGAGCTGTCTCGCGGTGCTGATGATTACTGGCGTTGCGTGGTTGCTGCTTCATCAAGGGCGCGGTACCGATGAATTGCCCTTGGCTGCCGAGCCGTGGCTCATGCGACTACATGGTTTTGCGAGCTTCGGCGCGCTCTTGGGGCTGGGTGCCATCATCGGCGGGCACGTCGTTGCAGGCTGGCGGATCACGCACCGACATCGTTGGATCAATCAACGCAGGACGGGCATCTTGCTCGGTACGCTGTTTGGCTTGACGGTATTGACGGCGTACATGCTGTATTACTTTGCGCCCGAGAGCGTGCGCGAGCTTATCGGTTGGATTCACGCAGTACTCGGCGCGCTCATCGCGGGTGCGTGGTGGATACACCAACGGCTGCGACACTGAACACGGGTCACCCCCGTTCGCCCGCTCGTATTGTCCGGGCGTGAAACCCCGCGAACATCCCATTCCTGTGCGGCTTGAAATAATTGCAGTGGTGTCTTTGACGCATGAACGCGAGCGTGGCGTGTGTGCAGGTGCGTACCACGCGATGCTCGCCATTGAACAACCGAGCTGACCATTTTGTCGTTGCGCAAAGGCGGCAACGCGATTAACGCGACGATACGGCGACAACGCTGTTAGCGAAAAAATTACAGCAAGCTCACACTTTCGATATGAGTTCTGTGAGTTTTGTACCGACGCCCTCTCTGCAGCGAAAGCGGACGCAGAGATGTCAGCCGCCGCGTCACACACATTGTGTAGAACGCGTGTCATTTCGTATAAGCGGGACGCGTCACATAGAACCAGGGATCCTCACTCGCCATGATCGATGCCGAATCATGAGGCGATGCCACGCACCTTGCTCGGTGTCAATCTCAGTCAAAGTCAAGGGCTACGACCGACTTCACGATAGGCCCGCCGCGATCACCTCCCCAGGATCGCCCAACGCCAACGTTGATCTGAACTTTCGCAACGCGCAGGTCGATTGCTAACAGCCCGATACTCGACCGATCCGATTTGCTGAAGCTGCCTTCGTTGCCTAAGTTTGAGTAACCCTCCAGTCCCAGCCGGACGCCTCTACCCGCATCGGCCGAGATTTTTATTGAGGGTTCGAGTTTCCAGCGGCACGACTCGCCGCCTAAGGCCTTGCGGGTCGCTGCGTTCAAAATCAGTTCCCAATCTGAATCCCGATAACCCAAAATCGGGCGTATCTCGAAACTGGTACGCGATTCCACGCCTTGCGGGGCCGTTGATCGCGCCACCTCGATGCGCGCGCCCAGATATATGCCGCGCTTCTCATGTGGGGCGATGTATTGGGCCTCCAGATTCACGCCGTTTGCGCGCCATTGCCCGTCTCTCCAAACGACGGGCAACTGCGCGGACAATTCCGCGTTGGGCAGGATCCCGTAAGAAATCTCGGCCAACCCTTGGCGCTCAGTCGAGCGCACGCCGCTGCCGCGGGATTGCGAACGGCCAGTGGCAGCCTGGAGCTCGACACC
>JAYWAQ010000513.1:0-4055 GCA_043782305.1 Burkholderiales bacterium | reverse complement strand
GAGATTGATGCCTGTATGGAGCGCCTGCGCCTGGCGATGGATACGGCGCGTCTGTGGGCACAACTCAACTATTTGAATCCCGAAGGCCATAGCGACGCCCCCGTTGCAGCCACCGTACGGAGCACACCATGAAACTCAAGACAACACTTTCTGTCATTGCGGCAATTGCCGTCGCGGGTGCTGCCAGCTACGGTCTGTATCTGTTCGGCATGCAACGCGGCATGGTCATGGCGGGTGGTACTTCTGCAACCGCTGCAAGCGGCGTTGACACTGGGTCACAGAGCATCGCCCAAGGCGAAGCCGCCACCAAACGCCACATTACGGCAGGTATTAAAGCCGGTGACATTGATCCAGAAAACGGCAAAAAAATCCTGTACTACCACGACCCCATGGTGCCGGGAAACAAGTTCGACAAACCCGCCAAGTCACCATTCATGGACATGATGCTGGTGCCGGTCTACAACGAAGGCGATTCTGATCAGAGCAAGGTCACGGTCAGCTCGCGCATTCAACAAAATCTCGGCGTGCGCACGGCCCCGGTGGTGGAAGGCATGCTCTCGCCACAGGTGTCTGCTGTCGGCAGCATCGCCTACAACGAACGCGATCAGGTGATTGTGCAGGCGCGAGCGACCGGCTACGTCGAGCGCCTGCACGTACGCGCCACGCTGGATCGCGTGGCGAAAGGTCAGGCGCTGGCAGAACTCTACGTGCCCGACTGGATTGCGGCACAGGAGGAGTTTCTGTCGGTGCGTCGCATGCAGGGCACTGATCTGGCGTCGCTCGTGGATGGCGCGCGTCAGCGCATGCGACAGGTGGGCATGAGCGACGTGCAGATTCGTCTCGTGGAGGCGACCGGCACGACCCAACCTCGTGTCACCTTGACGTCGCCGCAAAATGGCGTGGTGGTCGAATTGTTGGCACGCGAAGGCATGACCGTCATGTCTGGTGCGACGTTGTTTCGCATCAATGGTTTGGGCACGGTCTGGGCGAATGCAGAAGTGCCGGAGACGCAGGCTGCGTTACTGCGCCCCGGTGCGAAGGTGTCTGCCAAGAGCCCAGCCGTGCCGGGCACGACGTTCGAGGGCAAGGTGCAGGCGATCCTGCCCGAGGTCAACGCAGCGACCCGCACGATCAAGGCCCGACTCGAACTCGCCAATCCCGGCGCACGCCTTGTGCCCGGCATGTTTGTCACGATGCAACTGACCGACAACCGCGCCGAGAAATCGCTGTTGATTCCGACCGAAGCCGTCATCCAAACCGGCAAGCGCACGGTGGTGATGGTGGCTGAAGACAACGGCAAGTTCAGTCCCGTTGAAGTCGAAGCGGGCATCGAAAGCGACAGTCAGACCGAGATCAAGCGCGGCTTGAAACTCGGCCAACGCGTTGTCGTGTCATCGCAATTTCTGATCGATTCGGAGGCAAGCCTCAAAGGCGTCGAAGCGCGCTTGAACGATGCACCCAAACCCATCGCCGCCAACACTGCCAAACGGCATCAGGGCGAGGCGAAAGTCGAGGCGATTACCCGCGATGCCATCACGCTGTCGCACGACCCGATCCCGTCAATCAAATGGCCGTCGATGACAATGGATTTCAAGCCGCCGGAGAAGGGGTTGCCGCGCAATGTGCAGGCGGGGGATCGCGTGACGTTCGAGTTCTATGAGGCGGCGGAAGGGATACCGCAAATCACCGTGATTACGCCGATGGCTCCAGAGGCAAAGACAGCGCCGACCGTCCCCTCCGCCTCCCCGCCTAAAGCCGGGCCAAAACCATGATTGCCAAGCTGATCCGCTGGTCTATCGTCAATCGCTTTCTGGTGCTGCTGGCCACGGTGATGGTCAGTGCCTGGGGCGTCTATTCGGTACTCAAAACCCCGCTCGACGCGCTGCCCGATCTGTCGGATGTGCAGGTCATCATCCGCACCACCTTCCCCGGTCAGGCGCCGCGCATCGTCGAAAATCAGATCACCTATCCGCTCACCACGACCATGCTCTCGGTGCCTGGTGCCAAGACGGTGCGCGGCTATTCGTTCTTCGGCGACTCGTTCGTTTACGTGCTGTTTGAAGACGGCACCGACTTGTATTGGGCGCGATCGCGCGTGCTAGAGTATCTCAATCAGGTGCAGTCGCGTCTGCCACCATCCGCCAAGGCCACACTCGGACCGGACGCGACGGGTGTCGGCTGGATCTATCAGTATTCGCTGGTTGATCGCACGGGCAAGCAGGATGCGTCGCAGCTGCGCGCGTTGCAGGACTGGTTTCTCAAATACGAATTGAAGACAGTGCCCAACGTCGCCGAGGTGGCGGCGGTGGGCGGCATGGTGCGTCAATACCAGGTGGTACTCGATCCGGACAAGCTGGCGGCGTACGGCATTTCGCACACCAAAGTGGTCAGCGCAATTCAGCGCGCCAATCAGGAAGCGGGAGGTTCGGTGCTGGAACTGGGTGAAGCCGAATACATGGTGCGCGCGTCGGGCTATCTGCAATCGCTGGACGACTTTCGTAAAGTGCCGTTAACGACCACCGATGCAGGCGTATCCGTGCGACTCGGTGATGTCGCGCGGGTGCAAGTCGGCCCGGAAATGCGCCGTGGCATTGGCGAGCTGGATGGTGAAGGTGAAGCCGCCGGCGGCGTGATCGTGATGCGCTCAGGCAAGAACGCGCTGGAGACCATCGCCGCCGTCAAAGCGAAGCTGCGCGAGCTGCAGGCAGGTCTACCCAAGGGCGTGGAAATCGTTCCCGTCTACGACCGCTCGGGGCTCATCGAACGTGCGGTTGAGAACCTGGGCTTCAAGCTGCTCGAAGAGTTTCTGGTGGTGGCCGTGGTGTGCTTCATCTTCCTGTTCCATCTGCGCTCAGCGTTTGTCGCCATCGTGTCGCTGCCTCTGGGGATTCTGGCGGCTTTTATCGTGATGCACTACCAGGGGGTCAACGCCAACATCATGTCGCTCGGCGGCATCGCGATTGCCATTGGGGCGATGGTGGATGCAGCGGTGGTGATGATCGAGAACGCGCACAAGCATCTGGAGCACTGGAATCATGCACATCCGGGTGAAACACTCGATGGCGAAGCTCGATGGCGGGTGATTGGTGATTCAGCCGCAGAAGTCGGCCCCGCGCTGTTCTTCTCGCTGCTCATCATCACGTTGTCGTTCGTGCCGGTGTTCACGCTGGAGGCGCAGGAAGGTCGTTTATTTGCGCCACTCGCGTTCACCAAGACTTACGCGATGGCCGCCGCCGCGGGGCTGTCGGTGACGCTGATTCCGGTGCTAATGGGTTACCTGATTCGCGGTCGAATTCCTGACGAAAAAAGCAATCCACTCAATCGATTGCTGATCGCAATTTATCGACCGCTGCTCAACTACGTGCTGACCTGGCCGAAGCTCACGCTGGCCTTCGCTGCGGTGATTCTGGGCTTGAGTTTGTGGCCGTTGCAACACATCGGCGGCGAGTTCATGCCGCGTCTGGATGAGGGCGACATTCTCTACATGCCTTCTGCATTGCCGGGGCTCTCAGCGGGCAAAGCGGCTGAGTTGTTGCAGCAAACGGATCGCCTGATCAAGACAGTTCCCGAAGTGCTGAGCGTCTACGGAAAAGCGGGGCGCGCCGAGACTGCGACTGATCCCGCACCGATGGAAATGTTTGAGACGACGATCCAGTTCAAGCCGCGTGATCAATGGCGTCCGGGCATGACTCAGGACAAACTGGTCGACGAGCTGGATCGCATCGTCAAAGTGCCAGGGCTTGCCAACATCTGGGTGCCACCGCTCCGGAACCGGATCGACATGCTGGCTACTGGCATCAAAAGCCCGGTTGGGGTCAAAGTGGCGGGCACCGACCTCGCGGTGATTGATCGCATCACGGGTGAAATTGAGCGAGCACTGAAAGACGTGCCCGGCGTCAGCAGCGCGCTGGCGGAACGACTCACCGGCGGTCGCTACGTCGACGTGAACATTCGTCGTGATGATGCGGCGCGCTTCGGCATGAACATCGCCGACGTGCAGTCGGTCATCACCGCCGCCGTGGGGGGTGACAACATCGGCGAGACGGTGGAGGGGT
>JAYWAQ010000512.1:0-4056 GCA_043782305.1 Burkholderiales bacterium | reverse complement strand
GCTGGCATTTTGACGGTGCGGACAGCAATTTAAATGAGCCGTGGCGCTTCTACTGGCCGAACGAAACATGGACGACGGCGATGAAGCCGTGGTCGCATCGGCGTTGCCCGCAGGACGGCAAATGGCCGAGCGTGCCAGGCGCGCCGTGCCACGGCTATTGCTACATCAACGACACCGATCCGTCCGCCGCGAATCAGGCGCATGTCAATAGCTGTTCACTGCCGCCGCCGCACAACACGACCGCAAAGACGCTGCTGCAATACAGCGGTGCAGTCAATGCCACGCTGCCTGCGGGACAGTCCGCGCAGACGGATATCGAAAACGCGATTGACAACATTTTCAATCACCCGAACGTCGGCCCGTTCATCGGCAAGCAGCTCATCATGCGCCTCGTGACGAGCAACCCAAGCGCCGCATATGTAGGCCGAGTCACAGCCGCATTCAACAATAACGGCAGCGGAACACGCGGCGATATGAAGGCGGTGATTCGCGCGATACTCACCGACGTTGAGGCGCGCGACAACTACATCGCGGCCAACAATATTTACGGAAAATTGCGTGAACCTGTCATCAAGTTCATCCAGCTGCACCGTGCGTTCGGCGCGGTGGCGAGCGGCGGTTATTACGAGGTGTGGAACACAGGCGATTCGGACACGCTCGGCCAGTCTGCGTTGCAGGCACCGTCGGTATTTAATTTTTATTCACCGGATTTCGAGCCTGCGGGGCCGATGGCGACCGCCTATCTGCTCGGGCCCGAATTTGACATTACGTCGACGTCAACGGTCGCCGGATTCGCTGACTTTGCGAAGTGGGGCGTGGTCGGCGGGTTCCGTTCGTATGATGGCAATCCGAAATGGATCAAGCCGAACTATGACCGATATCTGACCGGTGCAGCGGGCACGGCGGTTGCGGATAATCCGCAGACATTGGTGGATGAGCTTGATCTGCTGCTCACCGCGAATAATTTGAAGTCGACGTTCAAGGCGAACCTTGTTGCGATGGCGACCAACATTACGCGCGGCGCCATTGCGGATCAGCGCAATGATCGCTTCCGCGCCGTCATGTGGCAGATCATCAACTCGGCCGATTACGCCATTCAGCGCTGAGGATGAACACCATGAATCGCAGACATTTCATCCGCTCCGCTGCCAGCCTCGCTGCCACGCCGCTACTGCCACCGTTTTCAATTTCCTCCGCCGACGCGGCCGACACATCAGGCTACAAGGCGCTCGTATGCGTGTTCCTGTTTGGCGGGAATGACAGCCAGAACATGATCGTGCCGATCACCGGCGCTGAATACAACGCGTATTCGGCAGCGCGCGGCGGGCTCGCCGAGGCGAACGGACTGGCCTTGCCGCTTGGCTCCCTGCTGCCGATTTCGCCGACGGGATTGGGCGCGAATAGCTTCGGCTTGCATCCCGCGATGACTAATCTCGCCACGCTGTTTAACACCGACAAAAAACTCGCCGTTGTGCCCAATGCCGGGCCGCTGTTGGCACCCACCACGCTCGCCCAATATCAGGGCCGCACGGTTCCTCTGCCGCCGCAGCTCTTCTCGCATTCCGATATGCAGATGCACTGGCAGACGATGCGCCCGGACGTGCCCGCGGACACGGGCTGGGGCGGGCGCATGGCGGATGTGTTCCGCAGCGCGTCATCGGGTTTGCTGCCCGTGTCCACCGGCCTGGGTGGCGGCAATATTTTCATGAAGGGCGACATTGTCACTTCGTACACCGTCACGCCGATGAAGTACGCAAGCGGCGTCATCGACACGTCCTCGCGCATCGCGCGAACGGCCGACGCGGATATTTCGTGGAACTGGACGGGCAGTGGCGTGAACCGCTATCCGCAAGACGTGTTTGTCAATAATAACAACGAAATGCGCGCGAATTTGCTGGAACAGCAGTATGCGAGCGTCAACAAAGCCTCGCTCGACGTAGGCGCGTTTGTAACGAACGCGATGTACAACACGACGGGGACCACCTACACCCTCAAGAACGCGGTGCCAGGCACGTGGCCCACAACCAACCGACTCGCTGCGCAATTGCATTCGGTCGCCGCGATGATCGCGGCGCGGCAGGCGCTCGGTGTCACGCGACAAATTTTCTTCGTGTCACTCGGTGGCTTTGACAATCACGGCGACCAGTTTGGTCGCGACACTGTCAGTGGTAACAAAACGCTGCTCTCGGGGAAGCATTTCGACCTGCTGAGTCAACTCGACGTGGCGCTCAATGCGTTCTATCGCGCCACAGCGTCGATGGGAATTGCCAACAATGTGACTACGATGACGATGAGCGATTTTGGTCGCACGCTGCGCTCTAACGGGCAGGGCTCCGATCACGGGTGGGGCGGACATCATCTGGTGCTGGGCGGCGCGGTCAACGGCGGGCGTTTCGCCGGCGCATTCCCGACCGTGGCGCTGAACACGGCGACCGATGTCGGTGAAGGGCGACTGCTGCCTGCCGTGGCATCGGACGCCTACGCTGCGACGCTGGCGTCCTGGCTGGGCGCGTCGCCGGGTGAGTTGGCCACGATCTTCCCGAATCTGTCGCGGTTTAATACGCAGAGTCTGAATTTGATGGTGTGAGGACGCCCGCCCTGCGGCGGCGCGTGGATGTGCGTTTCCGAGCGCGGGAACGGATCGTCGGTTGCGCGGTCAGACCATGTCTCGGGTTCCGTCGCGCCTTACAGCGCCTAAAATTGACGCATGAAAAAAATTACTGCACTTCTTTTTGCCCTAGCGGCAACGACTGCCTTCGCTCAGGACGCCAAAATTGGCGCGATCACCATCGATCATCCGTGGGCGCGGGCGACGCCTGGCGCGGTGAAAAACTCTGCTGCGTTCATGACTTTTGACAACAAGGGCGCGGCCGACAAACTGATCAGCGTGACCGGCACGATCGCGAAAGAAATCCAGATTCACAGCATGATCACCGAGGCCGGTGTGATGAAAATGCGCGAGATCACTGCGCTCGACATTCCGGCCAATGGCAAGGCGGAGCTAAAGCCCGGCGGCTTTCACGTCATGCTGATCGGCATTCCCGATGGCCTGAAAGAAGGCACAAAATTTCCGCTCAAACTCAAATTTGAAAGAGCGGGCGAAGTCACGGTGCAAGTCACCGCCGAGAAGCCGGGCGCGCATGACCATACGGAGCACAAACATTAGCGCGCGATTTTTAGCAGCTGCGGCGTTTGGCGCGCTGGCGCTTTTCGGTTGCACTAATGACAAATCGGCCATCAAATTCAACGCCACGGACATCACCGGTGCGGCGTTCGGCAAGACCCTCGCGCTGAACGATTCTGCGACGCAGGAGCCGCGCACGCTCGATAGTTTCAAAGGCAAGGCGACGGTATTTTTCTTCGGCTACATGTACTGCCCCGACTATTGCCCGACGACGATGACGACCTTGAATGACGTGCTCGCGAAGATGAAACCGGCCGATGCTGCGAAAGTGCAAGTTGTCTTCGTGACCGTCGATCCGGCGCGCGACAAACCAAAAATATTGACTGACTACGTGCGTGCGTTCAACCCTTCATTTGCCGCGCTTTACGGCACCGACGAGCAAACGGCAGCGGTCGCCAAAGAGTTCAAGATCATCTATCAGAAATCGCAAGTCAAGAGCGAATTCACCTACATGGTCGATCACTCAACGCAAATGTACGCATTTGATCCGCAGGGCCGAATTCGCCTGATGATTCGCCACGAAGCAGGGGCGGACGCGATTGCCAAAGACTTGACGACGCTGGTCAACAGCTAACAGCTTTTAGCGGAAAAGCCCATTCTATTGCGGGTAACATGCGGAAAGTGTGTTTATCGACTTTCCCATAAATGGACGCCCAGCCCTTGTGAAATAGTCATTTCCTGGAAAAGCTGATATTTCTTTCCAGAGCGTGGCGAAAGACAAATCGGGCTGCTGAGCTTCCGGTTTTATTGAGTCGAAAGCACGCGCGGCAGCGGTTTTCCGTCTAGCCAGGCATTGAGTGCTTCCACGACGTCACCGTAGAACTTACGGAAGACGGGCTCGCAAACGAAACCGAGATGTGGCGTGAGCACCA
>JAYWAQ010000511.1:0-4057 GCA_043782305.1 Burkholderiales bacterium | reverse complement strand
GGCTGGGTAGTTACGTTCTGTGGGAGTGATTTCATCGCGATTTTCACCCTACCGCTAAATGTCATTCGCGATAAAGCCGCTCTCACAAAAGCGGCGTTTCGGCCACGCCAAGTACACTCGTTGTGATGACCGAGCCCAGCACCACCGAACTTCCCGGCACGCTCGCCGCGCTTCAAGCCCGCTATGGACAAAAACATCGCTGGTATTTGCTACTGGCAGTGATGGTCGGTACGATGGCCTCGATCATGTCGTCCACCATCGTGAACGTAGCGATCCCCGATATGAGTCACCACTTCACGCTCGGTCAGGAGCGCGCGCAATGGGTCAGTTCGGGCTTCATGGTCGCAATGACGGTGTCAATGCTCACCACACCGTGGTTGCTGGCGCGGTACGGCTACCGAACCACCTATCTCGGCTGCATGTGGATGCTCATGATCGGTGGTATTTCCGGCGGGCTATCGAATCAGTATGGGTTGGTGCTCACGGCGCGCGTGCTGGAAGGACTCGCGGCGGGCGTGGTGCAGCCGATTCCTGCGATCATCATTTTGCGGGCGTTTGAGCCGACGGAGCAGGGCCGTGCCAGCGGATTTTTTGGCATGGGTGTTGTGCTTGCGCCGGCCATCGGCCCGAGCATCGGCGGCGTGCTGGTTGACCTGTGGGGCTGGCGTTCCATCTTTTTTATGGTGGTGCCGTTTTGCGTAGTCTCGATGTGGATGGCGTACAAGTTTGTGCCAACGACCTCGCCAGGGGGCGTAGCTGCCAATCGCGACGGCGCGCCGATCGACTGGCGCGGGTTGCTGCTGGCGAGTTTGGGGACATTGTGTTTGCTCAATGGACTCGTTGAGCTGCATGGCGGCACGGTGATCGTGGCGACGACCTTGCTATCGACCGCATTCGCAGCGGTGATTGCATTTGTCGTTTGGGAGCGCCGCGTGGCGCGGCAGCTTTTAGTGAAGCTCGCCGAGGGTGCGACGCGCATCACCGCACCGCTCATGAGTTTCGACCTGTTTCGCTATCGCCAGTTTGCGATGGGCAGCATCGTTGCGTTCATTTACGGCACGGCGCTGTTTGGTTCGACCTATCTGCTGCCGGTTTTCATGCAGCGAGGGCTGGGTTTGTCTGCGTCCTACGTTGGTACGATCTTGCTGCCCGCCGGTTTGGTGCTCGCGGTGACTATTGCCCTGGTTGGGCGACTCGCTGACAGACAGCCGACGCATCGACTGGTGAGCATCGGCCTCGTGCTGCTGGCGTCTTCGTTCGCGCTGATGGTGGCCGTGAATCTGGGTACCGCGCTCGTCTGGCTCGTTATTTGGGCCATCATCGGTCGCGTCGGGCTCGGCTTCATCTTGCCGTCACTGAATCTTGGCTCAATGCGTGGCGTCGACAAAGGACTGATCCCTCAAGGCTCCAGCGTGATCAATTTTGTACGCATGCTGGGCGGCGCGACCGGGGTGAGCTTGTGCGGCATCATGCTCGAATGGCGGCTTGCGGCGCATGGTGATTCGCTGACTACCGCTGCGACCAGCGCAGCGCGTCTCGATGCGTTTGATGAGGTTTTTGTGATGCTGGCGGTCGTGTGCTCAGCCGCGATTGTGGCGGCCTGGCAGCTGCGGGTGCCACCACCAGCAGAGAAGGACGCTTAGCCCTAAGCTTCCAACAATCCGAGCCGCCATGCTCAAGATGACATTGAGTGGCTTTTCGTTACCGATCCAGCGCCCGAATCACCGCATCGGCACATGCCTGCGGTACTTCCATCGGAATCAAATGCCCGTGCGGCAGGCGTTGAAACCGATGGGCGAACAGCCGCTCGTTGGACGCCATGCCAGCCATGCGCAACTCGTCCGAATGCTCGCCTGCGATGAAGCTGACGCGTACGTTCCGACTGCGTAATTTGCGCACCGCCGCCAGCGCTTTGCGGTGAACGACATTTGCGTAAATATCGCGCTCGGTATCGCGTGGGATGCGCAGCTTCACGGCACCACCGGCGGCGTCGACCAGTGCGTGATCGATGAAGTCGCCCAACACGCCCGGCGCCCAGCGTTGAACAAACGGTTTGCCCGCGAAGAATTCGTGCGCCGCGCTGCGAGACGTCCACGCATCGCGGCGGCGCGCGGCAACGGGTGCGGGCCCGCCCTTGTACGCGAGTCCGGTCAGCTGCGCGAAACTCAGCACCGCTGATTGCCAACCCGTGGGAATGGGCGATTCGATCAGCACGACATGACTGATGCCCTCTGGATGCTTTGCTGCCGCTTGAAGCGCGAGATACCCGCCCATCGAATGACCCACCAGAACTCGCTGCTGACGCGGTTCATGCGCCGCCGTTTTGATCGAAGCAATTGCGTGGTCCAGCATCAACGGCCAACGCTGATGGGCGGCGGAATCGGGTGCGGTCTCGAGGATCGTCGGTGCGTCTACGGTCGCGTGCGCCGTAAGTGCAGCGAGAAATTGACGATACACACCCGTCGGATAGCCATTGGCGTGAAGAAATGTAATGTGAAGCGGGTGGCGCATACAGCGGTTGTTGGGGCGGAAAACAAGAAAAAACCCGCCAAAGTTGCCCGTGGCGGGTTTTTCGCAGCGCTAAAGCCTGAAAAGACTAGTCTTTTTCAGCGACGATCACGACTTTGATCTCAGAGGTCACATCCGTGTGCAACTGAAGCTTGACCGTTGACTCGCCAATGGCTTTGATGGGGCCGGTGGGCATTTGCACCATCGCCTTGGTGATCTCGTAGCCTTGTGCGCGCAATGCTTCGGCGATATCGATGTTCGACACGGAGCCGAACAAACGACCGTCCACGCCTGCTTTTTGCGCCATTTTGAGTTCGACGCCATTGAGTTTTTCACCCAATGCAGCCTGCACCGCATGCTTGTCGGCGGCGGCTTTTTCCAGCTCTGCGCGGCGGCTCGCGAGGTCGGAAATGTTCTTCTCGGTCGCGCGCTTGGCTTTGCCTTGCGGGATCAAAAAGTTACGTGCGTAGCCATCTTTGACTTTAACGATGTCGCCGAGGACGCCAACGTTAACGACTTTTTCCATGAGGATAATTTGCATTTTTTAATCTCTTCCTGACGACTATTCGTGCTGATCGCAGTACATCACGAGCGCCAGAAAGCGCGCGCGATTGATAGCGACCGTCAGTTGGCGCTGGTAACGAGCTTTGGTGCCTGTTACACGGCCCGGCATGATCTTGCCGTTCTCTTGAATGAAATCTTTCAGCGTATCGATGTCTTTGTAATCGATCTCTTTCACGCCTGCTGCCGTGAAGCGACAGAATTTTTTGCGTTTGAAGAGGCTGGGTTGACGATCACGCTTTGGGCGTGCGCCGAATTTGGGTTTGCCGAATGCCATGGTGCGCGCTCCTTATTCCGCAGCCGCTGTGTCAGCGTCGGCAGTGTTGAGGTTTTTGGCTTTTTCGCCCGTCATCATTGGCGACGGAGCGACTTCTGCGCCGTCTTTCTTGACGGTCAGATGACGCAGCACAGCGTCGTTGAATTTGAATGCGGTTTCGAGTTCAACCAGCGTTTCGCGGTCGATTTCGATGTTCATGCAAACGTAGTGGGCTTTGTAGATTTTGTTGATTGGGTAGGCCAGTTGACGGCGACCCCAGTCTTCCAGGCGATGAATCTTGCCGCCTTTGCCAGTGACGAGGGAGCGATAACGCTCAACCATCGTAGGCACTTGCTCGCTTTGGTCCGGATGGACGATAAAAACGATCTCGTAATGACGCATGTCATTTTCCTTTTCGATCTATGGACAGAAAACGTGTGTCCCGCAAAATCGCAAAACACACACTTAACTGACTCCCGACGTTTGTTGGTTTCACGCTGTTGATGACTAGGTTCCGTGAGGAAAGTTGTCGCCGCAGTGCGCATGTGTCGTGGAGCAGAGCCGAAGATTATAGCCCGGAAACGGGCGCTCTTGCTAGCCACCATAGCTTGTGAATCAGAGTTCACCGATGACCAAAACTTACAGCTTTTTCATAAATGCCTTATTGTATTGGGGGGAAGAGCTATTTTTATCGAATGTCGATAACCTAGTATTTAGCGCCTCAGCCCCAAT
>JAYWAQ010000510.1:0-4070 GCA_043782305.1 Burkholderiales bacterium | reverse complement strand
ACGTGACGACGGGGATTCACACGTGTATTCGTATTTTTCGTCCTGCCAATTGGAAGCGCCCAATCAAATGGTTTTCATATCCACCGCCACACGGCTTTTCAATCGAGCCCGTCGTGGGCAAGCCATCGTGATGGTTATGTTGGGAATGGCGATCGCGCCGAGTGCCGCCCAGCCGGTGCTCCTGCAGGAACCGGATCTCACGGGGTTGTTCAGCATCGGCCCAACCGGCCCGCCACCAGCGTTGCGCGATGCGGCGGGTGGCTGGACGTACTTTGCGGGGGGCAACGTAGAAGGCGTCGCGTTTTCGCAAGCGCTGTTTCGCATCAACGACGCGGGTCTGCCCGATACGCAATGGCGACTCCCAAGTGGCTTCCAGATCACCGAGCGTTATCTGGCACCCGACGGCACACCCATCGTGCAGGGCTACGTGGCGCCTGGTACGTCAAATTTCGAGAAGCGCTGGTATCGACTTAACCCCGAAAGTATCGGCCAGATCACGCCGGTAGAAATTTCCAGCGTGGCGGATTTGCCGCCGCGCGACAACATCAACCTCCAGCAAAACACGGGTCCTGAACCGCGCCTGTTGCCGCTTGCCGACGGGTCGCTCATTTCGTTTGAGGTGATCATCGTGCGCGCGCCCGTCTACACCGCCACCTACACGCTACACAAACGCGACCGCCAGGGCCGCGAGCTATGGGCGCAGGTCGTCTCTGGGCGCGCGCACAACCTCGCTGCGGATGCTGCTCGTCGGGTGTACTTGCTGGGTGAATCCCTCAGCGTAGGCGGCAAAACGGCCAACCTGCTGCGTCTGCGCGCCGACGGCAGCGTTGATACTGCATGGACGCCGGACATCGAAATTGCCAGCAACGTCAGCTCCGTCATGCGCGTCGTCTCCGACCGCATCGTGATCGCCGACTACATCGGCGGCGCGCCATCAGTCAATCGCTTGACGACGTTCGATCCGGTCAGCGACCGCAAACTCACCCAGCGCTATCCGCAGTACTACGTGGGTGGCATCGCTGACGACGGCGCGGCACTCTCGGCGCACACCGCCGGGCATTGGGCGTTGCTTGACACCACTCGCAGCGACACGGGCGGCGACCGCGTGAGCACGGCGCGTATTGGCCTCGCCAGCTACCTGCGCACCTCAATACCGTGGCGCGGCGGCTACGTGGTCGGGGGCGATTTTCAGTACTGGTTCGATGGGCAACTCTACCGTAACCTAATGCGCCTCGACGCTTCCTTTCGCCCCGATCCGTCATGGAGACCGGTCATTGACGACCCCGTAGCAGTTTTGACTACGGACCGCGATGGCCGTTTGCTCGTTGGCAGCAATTCATCGTCCAAAACGCAGGGACGGATTGCGCGTTTCAATACCGATGGCACACTCGACAGCCGATTGCAAGCGCTCGTCAAGGGCGACGTCTACAAACTGCTCGCTGCCAGTGATGGGATGCTGTTTGTAGGGGGCGCTTTCTCCGCCGTCAACAACGTCCCGCGCAATTCGCTGGCGCGCTTTCGTGCCGACAGCACACTCGATCCAGACTGGGCCAGTCAGCCAACGTGGCCAATCTTGCAGCCTGGCTTTGCCGGGTTTGGCAGCGATGGCATCGCTCGCATCCTTGACGCGGGCAGCGACGGAGTTTTCTTCGTTTGGGTTGACGCCTACATGAACGGCGCGATCGCCAGCGTGGAACGGCTTGCTCGCGAGGGCACAGGCGCTAAATTAACTGTACCTGCCGCGTTGGCTGCAGGCCCGGAATACGCTACCGGCGGCGGCAGCATGATGCGCGACCCCGCAAATGGCGCGATTTACGCCATCGCCAGTGCGTGGGAGTTGCCGCCTACAGGCGCACAGGAAGGCACCGCCCTGATTCGACTGCTGGCACCGAGCATGGCCATCGACCCGGCGTGGACCACGGTCGCCGGTCCCTACGGTCGCCAATTCGTGAGCTTTGCTTATCAAACTGACAGTCACGTGTACGTCTGTCGCGGCTACGTGAATGGTGACGTTCGCCGCATCGACAAGGCCACGGGCCGCGAAGATCCGAACTGGAGCAGCAACGAGACCTTTCTTTGCGGCGCTGACCCGGTCGAGCGCCTGGCAGACGGTAGCACGCTGGTGTTCTCGTCGGGAATTTACGGCCCGTTCGCTCGCTACAGCACGACGGCGAGCAACACGCCGGTCAACGTGGTCGAGTACTACTCACGCGACGCCAAACGCTTTTTCATCACGGGCCGCGCCAATGAGATCGCGCAGCTCGACGCTCTGTCGGCCAACTTCGTTCGCACCGGAATGACCTTTGCCGCCGAGACCGCGCTGGTGCGAACCGCTGACACAACGCGCACGCCCATCTGCCGCTTCTATGCACCGCCCGAAGCAGGTGGCAGCAACACCCATTTCTATGGTCGCGAGTCCGACTGCACGTTGCTCAAACGCTTCTCGACCCTTCGCTACGAGGGACATGACTTTCGCGCCGGCGTGCCAACGAATGGCGCTTGCCCGGTAGCACTGCCCACGCGCGTTTTTCGTTTGTTTAACAACGGAGTCGCCAGCAACAACGGGAATCACCGCTACGTGGTGAGCGATACGCGGCGCGTCGAGATGCTGGCTGCGGGGTGGTCTGACGAAGGAGTCGCCTTCTGCACGGTAAACGCGGTCGATTCGCGCGAGCTGGCACTGATTCGCTAGTGTTGTGGTCATTGCGACCTGCAGACAGCTTTACGCCGAGACGAATCCCACTGATTAAAGGCTAGACTCGCATTTTTAGGCTTAGTCGACTATCGCCATAAGAGCATTCCAGCCCTTGAGCAGGCGCGCTTTCAGCAAAAAGCCATGAACTTGATGCGCTAATTTATGCGCGGGTGTGTGGCGGAAGCGGTGTCCGCTTAACAGCTAGCGTTTACGCGGGCCTCATGGCATCACGTACGTATTACCCATCCACCCACCCATCAATCCAGAAATGAATCGGAGGGTTCCGCTGGGCGGTGCTACCTGCCCCGTCAGTAGCCGCAATCCGCTGGTGTCAGCGCAATAGTTCCGAGGAATCGGTTTGAGCGATCAAAATAATTCCACGTCAGATTCACTTTTCGCTTCAACATAAATGCTTCTGCTTCTTGGCGGCACGTGATCGCGCGAAAAACGCTACTGTTTGCCAGCAGGCTCGCAACCTGCTGGTTAATGTCATCCCGCGCGTGCATTGAATAGACCAAAGTTCTGCCGCTGCGCGCAATGTTTTTGATAGTAATGCCGTCGGCGCTCGTCATTGGCAATCGCGCTTTGATTCCGGCCACGTAGTTGTCAAGGTTTTCAGCCGTCAGATAGCTGGGCGGAGCCACTTCTTTAGCGTGAATGTGCATAGAGAATGCAGTGAGCAAGGCAGTTCCTGCAAACGCGACGAACCTCATGACAGCGTACTCGCTATCAAAGGGACAGCTAGAACGAACGTGGTGACAGCTTTTATCCACGTTTGCCATTCTGTACCCCATATCCAGTAGCCAAGTGCAATTCCGCTGATCAAGAAAATGATGCGAATCACAACGCCACCTTTCCTATCAAAATACTAAAACTGCTTGTGCCAGCAAGATATTCGCGCAAACCTATTGCCGCAATCATTTGCCATCCGGCAGAACCTTCGTCGTGACTAGCATCTTGCTGAGTTCCGTCCGAAATTGCTCTGCCGTCGAATCTACGAGCGAGCTGACCGCTGGCCCGCGTGCGATGGCCGTTCCCCAGCCTGAGTTTGTGGCGCTAGAAGCCAGTACCGGTATGCCCTCTCGCCAAAGTCCAACAGATACTCGAAGGTTGAACGGGTTACCGTTAAATTCAAAGACCAAGTCTAAGGCGCGCGGGTCGTCTGTTCTGCCCACAGCAAAGCCCTTTGCCTGAAGCAGCTCAACAAACCGCGCCGCGTGAGGTACTAGCTCAGGTGGGATTTCTGATGGTGATCGGATAACGCGAGGTACTTGTAGGCTCGCTTTGCTACTGTAGCCCGTGGTGGAGCAAGCGGCCAGAGCAAGTGCCACTACCAGTAGTAAACAGAGCTGGTGCCAACGTGGCACATTCATGG
>JAYWAQ010000509.1:0-4086 GCA_043782305.1 Burkholderiales bacterium | reverse complement strand
GTGTGCGCATCACCACGGTTCCCCAAGAGCCGATTTTTGCTTTAAACACCACGGTATTCGAAGCGGTTTCAAACGGCGTTTCATGCGCTCGCGAACTGCGCGACGAATACGAAAAACAGGCGGTCGAGGGCGGCGACGAACACACGCTCTCCGACATGCAGCATGAAATCGACGAGCTTGACGGCTGGGCATGGGAATCGAAAGTCGCGACTACGCTGTCGCAGCTGAGCCTGAACGCGGATACGCTGGTATCAACGCTCTCCGGCGGCCTTAAAAAGCGCGTCTCGATTGCCCAGGCGCTAGTTGGCGCGCCCGACGTGCTGCTGCTCGATGAGCCCACCAACCACCTCGATATCGCCGCCATTGCGTGGCTGGAAACGATGTTGCAAAGCTTAAAGGGAAGCGCTGTCATCATCAGCCATGACCGCACGTTTCTGGACAACGTCGTCACCCGGATCGTCGAGCTGGATCGCGGCAAACTCACAGGCTTTCCGGGCAACTATTCAGCCTACGAAACGCAAAAGGCCGCGCAGCTTGAATTCGAGGCGACAGTCAACGCCAAATTTGACAAATTCCTCGCGCAGGAAGAAGTGTGGATTCGCAAAGGCGTGGAAGCGCGCCGCACGCGGAACGAGGGTCGCGTACGTCGTCTGGAAGCGCTGCGAGACACCCGCGAAAAACGTCGCGATTCGCTCGGTCGCGTCAAGCTGGAAATCACCAGCGGCGCGCAGTCCGGCAAGATCATTGCCGAGCTGACCGACGTCTGCAAATCTTTCGGGAAAAGCGTCATCGTGAAGGATTTCACGAGCACGATTTTGCGCGGTGACAAGATTGGTCTGGTCGGTCCCAACGGCATCGGCAAAACGACGCTACTGAAACTGATCCTGGGAGAGCTGCAACCCGATAGCGGCAAGATCCGCACCGGTGCAAAAATGCAGGTTGCGTACTTCGACCAGCTACGCGACGGCCTGAACGAAGAAGCTACGCTCGCCGAATTCATCGCCCCTGGCAGCGACTGGATCGAAGTCGGTGATCGTCGCGTTCATGTGATGACGTATTTGCAGGATTTTTTGTTCTCGCCCGCACGCGCCAACGCTCAGGTCAAAATGCTCTCCGGTGGCGAACGAAATCGCCTGCTGCTCGCACGGCATTTTGCGAAAGAAGCGAACGTGCTGGTGCTGGATGAGCCGACCAACGATCTCGATATCGACACGCTGGAACTGCTGGAAGACAAGCTCGCGAACTACGAAGGCACCGTCTTCATCGTCAGCCATGACCGGCGCTTTCTCGACAACGTGGTGACCAGTTGCCTCGTCGCGGAAGGCAATGGGTTATGGCGCGAGTACGAAGGCGGCATCACCGACTGGCAGGCGCAATCGAAATTGATGGCGTCGCTGGCGGAAGAGCAGAACGCCGGAGCATCCGCCGCACCGGCCGTGTCTACTGGGAAGACGACGAGCGCATCTCCGTTTGGGTTGGCCTCATCACAAGCGTTGATCGACGCCACCGCGCCCAAGGCCGCCAAACCCGCGCCAGTGGCCGCACCCGCAGCGAAAGCCAAGCTCAATTACAAAGATCAACGAGAACTCGACGGCCTGCCCGCCAAAATCGAAGCGCTGGAAAAAGAGCAAACAGAGATCAACACGCTGCTCGGTGAGGGCTCGATTTTTCAGACCGATCCCAAGCGCGCCACCACACTGGCCAAGCGCGCGAGCGAGCTGGACGAGTTGGTGATGACGGCGATGGCGCGCTGGGAAGTTTTGGGCGGATAGATTTGTTGGAGCGCTTATCCGGGCCAAAACGCGTGGCACACGCATGCCTATATTCGGCTAATCCCGCGGCAGTTCGTGGATCTCGACGGTGCCTCCAGCTTCGTAGACGGGATTGCCGATCAGAAAGCGCCTTGCATCCGTGAGGCTTGCGGCACGCACTCGTATGAAGCCCGTCAGCTCCGTGCTCGCCGATCTCGTCGGCTGGTTCTTCTGCACGCGCTCACCCGCGCCAATCGAACTTCCGCCGTCAAAATGCCCGCTCGCGCGAAGCAGGCTGATGTACGCGCCCCAAGTGTCGCCCTCATCTGCGGCTTTGCTGGCCGGGGCGTCGTTGTGCATGAAAAGGATGTAGTCGTTCACTGGCTGTTTACCCCCCCGTTTGTGAAGACGTTTCGTTCCCGCGTACTGAGCTGTACGCATAGAAAGCGTAACCGAGACGAAGTTACGTTTGCACGTTTCGGACGCGCGAATTTCGACCTGCGCCGAACTGCTGAAGACCCGATCCCGTAACGCTGGATGTGAGGCGACAACTACATACAGCTTGCGGCGCAAAGCGTTATTTTAAAAGGGCTACAGCGAGTTTTGGCTTTTAATCGATATAAGGCAAAAAGCGCTTGTGGTCCCTGTTGAAAGGTGATTTCGAGAGAAAGCTGTTGCTCTGGCCGCTTCTAAATCCTCTCCAATCGAACTCCCGGTGGAATCATAAAAAGCGACAGCTGCGAGAGAGTCGCCCGGTCAGCGTCGATAATTGTCGCCTCGCCCAATTTGCTTGCGTTCGCCGTCATGCCCCCAGAAATCGTCTCTTTGCAACACGCCGCCGCGCTTTGGGGGTTTGTGCTTTCGTTCGTGTTTGGCGCGGTGACGCAGCGTAGCAATTACTGCACGATGGGCGCGATTTCGGACGCGGTGAACTTTGGCGACTGGACGCGGGCGCGGATGGCGATTGCTTCTGTGGGTGTGGCGATGATCGGCGTGGCGGCGCTCAAGGCGACCGGCAGCGTTGACATCGCAAAGTCTTTTTACGTCGCGCCGAAAATGATCTGGCTGTCGCACATCGTGGGCGGGCTGGCGTTTGGCTTTGGCATGACGCTCGCCTCCGGTTGTGGCAGCAAGACGCTTGTTCGCGCGGGCGCTGGCAGCTTGCGTGCGCTGGTAACGCTTCTGGTGATGGCGGTGTTTGCCTGGTTCACGTTGCGCGGGGTTTTGGGCGTGTTCCGCGTGGCGACCGTGGACACGGTCGCGGTGACGTTTGCGAGCGGGCAGGATCTGCCGTCGTTGTTCGGGCTGAGCGGTACGATGGCAGGAATGATGGCCGCGCTTGTGGGGCTCGCGTTCGTTGTGTTTGCTTTTGTGGGTCACGAGTTTCGCGCGGACAAATGGAACTGGATTGGCGGCATCGTCGTGGGTCTCACCGTGATCGCGGGCTGGTATGCGACGGGACACGTCGGTTACATCGCGGAGCATCCGGAATCGCTGGAAGCGGCCTGGGTGTCGACCAATTCCGGTCGCCCGGAGTCACTCAGCTTCACTGCGCCGCCCGCGTATCTGTTGGAGCTTTTGGGCTTTTGGAGCGACAAGAGCAAGTTCGTAACATTTGGCGTGGCTAGTGTGCTCGGGGTACTCGTGGGCGCGGCCGCGATGGCGCTGCTGACGAAGACGTTCCGATGGGAAGGATTCGCGTCGACCGAGGATTTGTCGAACCATCTGGTCGGCGCAGCGCTGATGGGTTTTGGCGGCGTCGTGGCACTCGGATGCACGGTCGGGCAAGGCCTATCCGGCATGTCAACACTTGCGCTCGGTTCGTTTATCACTGTGGCCGCAATCGTGGTCGGCTGTCGAGCGGCGCTGGCGTATCAGATGTGGCGGCTGGATCGGGCGGGTTAGCGCGTGTAGGACACGGCCTCAGTGGCGCGTAGGACAAGCACACAATCTCACGGTCAGTTGACGAATGTCGTGTCCGAGTGATTACTTTGTCACTAGAGTGCTTTTTTGATTCACAGAAAGCGCTGTCACTCATGAAGTTTTCACGTCTTTACGCAGTCCCTGTGGTTGCCGTATCTGCGCTGATGTTGACGTCGGTCGCGCTTGCTCAGGAAGCCGTAACGGTCAAAGATGTCAATGTGCGTGCTGGTCCTGATCGAGCATACCCGCTGGTCGTCTGGGTGCCGGGCGGTTCGACCGTTTACGTCAATGGCTGCCAGAGCGATTACCGCTGGTGCGACGTCACCGCGGGCGCGAATCGCGGCTGGGTTTATGCAAAGAATTTGCAGTACATCTACCAAGGCCAGCCGATGACGATTTATGGCAACGGGCC